>DAOVXM010000309.1 GCA_030636125.1 Chloroflexota bacterium
ACTCGCCGTAGGGCACTCCAGATGGGCAAGCGGTGACACAAGCCAGGCAACCCAGGCAGCGGTCCAGGTATGGTAAAGCCTGTTCCAGCTCGAGATCCCCTTCAAGGATCGATTTCATCAAGATAATGCGCCCGCGCGGTGAATCCATCTCCTCGCTAAAAACATTATAAGTCGGGCAGGTAGGCAGGCAAAAACCACAGTGCACACACTTCTCGACAGCCCCTGCCATAAATTCACCCGCAGGGCCTAAATTTTCGACGGGTATGGTATGTTGCATTTAGACCTCCACCCAGCGATTGATTGGATCAAGCGCAGCTTTTACACGGTGAGCGAAGGACTCACCCACGCGAACGCCAAGCCGGGGAGACTCGCTGGCGCCAAATATCAGCAACCCAGACAAATCCTGGGCAACCAGCAAAGCATCCAGCATATCAAGCGACTCCCGCCAGGCAATCCAGGCTAGATTAGCCCCCACGCTGTAACAAATTGTGGCAGCCCGAGCGCTCAATTCTGCATGAAGCGCAAGGGCACGCTTGGGCGTGAGCGGCACTTTAACCAGAGCCCCTCCCTCCGGCACCCAGGAAAACTCGCGCAGCGAGCGCCAGATTTCGTTTTCAGCCTGGCCTTGCAGGATTTCAACCTGCTCGCTCTGGAGGATAGTCTGGGCTCTTTCAAAACGCGCCGCGAAAGTATCCTGCACCCCCCCCAGCCGGACTAACAGCCTGGCGACGTCATCTGCAGGGAAAATATCCAAAGCGAAGATCTCCAGCGGTGAGGTGGTCAGGCGCAGCAACCCCGCCATGGCTGCATCCAGTGATGAATAGCTGGCGCGCAAGGTGACATAGGCAACTGGGCGCGGGAAGACTTTAAAAGTCAGCTCGACCAAGGCTCCATAGCTTCCCAGGCTGCCGATCATCAGCTTGGAGATGTCAAAGCCAGCCGCATTCTTGACCACCTTGCCCCCGGCACGCAGGAGATCCCCTTTACCGTCGACATAGGCGACGCCCAACAGAAAATCGCGCACGCCGCCATAACGATAGCGCCCGGGACCGCTCAAGCCAGAAGCCACCGTGCCTCCCAATGTGGCGCCGCGCTCGACGAGCGGCGGGTCAAAGGGCAGGTACTGCCCGTGCTCGTTTAGCGTCGTCTGCACATCCGATAGACGCGTCCCAGCCAGCGCCGTGAAGGTGAATTCGTCCGGCTGGTACTCCAGCATACCGGCCAGGCCAAAGAGCTCCACTCGCTCTAAAGCCCCAACATGCGCGCTGAGGGCGGGTTTGCTGCCAGCCCCCTTAACCCCCAGGTGATCGCAGGAGCGGACAATTTCTTGGATTTCGGAGAGTTTTGTAAGATTCATGATTGGTTAAGTGAATAACGATGAATGAACAAGAATGAATAGTCTCACCTATTACCAATAAATCACTAACTGATAAATCATTAATTGATAAACATCTTTCCACGGTTGGATAACTCCTGAGGGTCTATTTTCAGGTGAATGGCGCGCATGGCATCCATTTCCCCTTCGCCAAACATCACCGGCAGGTATTGGCGTTTCTCCATACCGATACCGTGTTCACCGGTGATCGAACCACCAAAGTCCACGCACATTTGCAGGATTTCCCCGGCCATTTTTTTAGCGCGTTCGAGCGCGCCCGGCTGGCGTCCATCAAACAGGATCAAGGGATGCAGGTTCCCATCTCCGGCATGAAATACATTGGCCACCCCAAGGTCGTAGACCACGCCCAGCCGCTTGATCTCAGCCAGGGCCTCTCCCAGGCGGCTGCGCGGCACAACACCATCTTGCACGATGAAATCCGAGCTGAGGCGACCGACAGCCGAGAAAGCGCTCTTGCGTCCCTTCCAGATACGTGCCCGGTCAGCCGCGTTTTTAGCCACACGCACCTCATAAGCGCCTGAGGCGTGGATGATTTCCAATAAAGCAGCGAATTCGGCCCCCACGGTATCCACTTCGCCATCCAATTCAACGATCAACAAACCCTCGGCATCCAGGGGGTAGCCGGCACCCACAGCAGCTTCAGCGGCCTGGATGGCTAGATTGTCCATAATCTCCAGTGCACCTGGCAACAGGCCAGAGGCGACGATATCCGCCACCGCGTCACCGGCTTTCTCCAAGGAGTGGTAGGCGGCCAAAACTGTCTGGAAGGCTTCCGGCAGCGGCAGCAGGCGTAAAGTGACCTCCAGCGCGATGCCAAACAAGCCCTCCGAGCCAACATATAATCCGACCAAATCGGGGCCGACGCTCTCCAGGCTGTCCCCACCCAATTGCACAACTTCGCCATCCGGCAGGACGGCCTTAAGACCAAGCACGTGATTGCTGGTCATGCCATACTTAAGGCAATGCACCCCTCCGGAGTTGAAGGCCAGGTTGCCGCCTATGGTGCAGATCAACTGGCTGGAGGGGTCTGGGGCAAAGTACAGGCCGTGAGGAGCCGCAGCGCGACTGACATCCAAGTTAACCACACCCGCTTCGACTACCGCCAGGCGCTCTTCGGGATCGAGGCGAATCAAGCGGTTCAAACGGTTTAAGGCGATGAGGATGCCATCCGGAACAGGAAGAGAACCCCCAGAAAGGCTGGTGCCGCTGCCGCGAGCGACGAACGGTACGCCATAGCGGTGGCATAACCTGACTGTCTCGATGACTTCTTCCTGGGTCTCAGCGATCACCACAGCTTTCGGGCGAGCGCGGAAAGAGGTCAAAGCATCCGATTCAAAGGGTGCTAACTGAGCCGGCTGGGTGAGCAGCCGCTCCGAGGGATAGATGGCTTTGAGCGCGATGAGCAGTGAGGCATGATCCATATCAACCTCCTGGATGAATAGTAATATCCCGGGCAGGGATACAAAGCCAGGCTTGGGCGGGGCCAGCGGCGGTCTGGACGGTCAGGGTAAGCTGCCGCGGTTGGATGTCGCCAGCAATGCCTGGCTTATCCTGATCTTGGAAGTATTCGTTCAAAGCTGGCAAGGCAGCCTCTAACCAGAGCAAGTCATCTCTGGTGGGCGGGTACAGTTCGGCGCCAGGAGATCCCATACGGTTTATCACCGGATAAGCCTCTTCATTGACGATTGGCCAGCCATGTTCGTCTATTGCCTGTAAATCTTCAGGCGCGATATACGTTGAGGTTTCATAACAGAGGGTCACCCAGCTAAGGTTTTGGACAATTTCTAGAGGGTTTTGAGCCTGGAACATACGTCTCAGATCATCGGCAGAATCGTAGACTGAAAGTCCAAAAACATCACCGGCCGAGCCCGTCACAATTACAATACGCCCCGGTCCAGCTTGAGGATAGCGTATCTCGATGGGAACTTCTGTGCGCAGCAACTTCCAAGGAGCCAGTTGATAAAATTCAGCCGCCGCAGCGAAGATGTGGGAAAATACAGGCAGGGAGACACCGGAAATGGAAAGGTAACTTGGAGACGAAAGCAGGTTGGGATCCATAGTTTGTCCGCACAACTTTAGATAACCACTTAGGCTGAGGTGCTAGAAGTTTATTATACTCATGAAGCGGGCGGTTGTTAATCGCTATTATGCATATCCAGGTAAGCGTTCAATTCTGGTTGTGTGCCGGTAAGGTAAAAAAGAACCTGGTTCGTCCAGGCGCGCTCTCTACGCCGATCTGACCCCCATGGGCTGCGACAACCCCTTTGGCAATAGCCAACCCCAGTCCTGCTCCCCCAGTGGTGCGGTTACGTGACTTTTCCCCCCGGTAGAAGCGGTCAAAAACATGCGGCAGGTCTTCGGGCCGGATGCCTTGTCCGCCATCGATAATCTCGACCAAGACACCCTGCGAGGATGGAGAGGCCTGAACTTCGACCGAACCACCTTCAGGAGTATGGTGCAGGGCATTGCTTATCAGGTTGTTCAAGACCCGCCCAATACGCTGTACATCCATATAGACGGGATCAACGCCTGCCGCAACACTGCCTGTTAAATGAACACCCTGCCGGATTGCCAATTCCGAGAAACTCTCCAGCGTGTCTGAAATCAAATCGGATAATGAGTTGTCGGCGCAGTCAAGCGGCAACCCACCTGCATCCAGTTGGGACATTTGAAAGAGGTCATCGATCAAAGCTGACAGGGATTGGATATTTTTCTGAGCTGTCCGCAGGTAGCGCTGGACGGACTCGGGGTCATCCACAACCCCATCAGCCAGCGCTTCGACAATGGCGCGCACTGAGGCCAGCGGGGTCTGCAAATCGTGACCAGCCCAGGCGATCAGGTCACGCCTCAGGGCCTCTAACTCTTGTTGTTTCCGATCTGCTTGCTGTAGCTGGGCAGCCATCTGGTTAAAGGTGCGCGCTAAAACGGCCATCTCATCTCGTCCGGTGACCGGGATGCGCACATCCAGGTCTCCGCCGGCAATGGCCTGGGCAGCCTCATTGAGGGTACGGATGCGGTCGGTCAGCGTACTAGAGAGAAAAAAGCCCAAAACCATAGCCATGCCACCCGCATACAGCAGCAGGAT
>DAOVXM010000372.1 GCA_030636125.1 Chloroflexota bacterium
ACCGATTACTACGCCCCACAATGGGAGCGCACTATACTCTGGAATGACCCGGAGATTGGAATAGAATGGCCTCTTTTGAATGGACAAGACCCAATTTTATCCACAAGAGATACACAGGGACCGCTTCTAAGCGAAGCTGATTTGTTCGATTAAAAAATGCTCAAAAATATATTGATCACAGGTGGTGCTGGTTTTATTGGTTCTAACTTTGTACGGTACATATTGCAGGTAGAACCACAAGTGCGGATCGTTAACCTGGATGCCCTTACCTACGCCGGCAGCCTGGAAAACCTGAAAGACCTACCGGATCCCGGACGACACACCTTTGTACATGGAGACATTTGCGATCGCGACCTGGTGGATAATCTGATCCACACTCACCAAGTTGACACAGTTGTCCACTTCGCAGCCGAGTCACACGTCGACCGTTCGATCTTAGGCCCTGCACAATTTGTCCAGACCAATATTGTCGGTACATTCACGCTGCTTGAGGCAGTCCGTCAATATTGGACAACCGAGAAAACTTTCCCTCTAGAAAATGTCCGCTTCCACCATGTTTCCACTGATGAAGTGTATGGAACGTTGGAACCGGACGATCCACCCTTTGCCGAGATCACACCCTATGCTCCAAACTCTCCCTATGCAGCATCGAAGGCAGCCAGCGATCACTTAGTACGTTCCTACCACCACACTTACGGGCTGCCAGTCACAATCACAAATTGTTCGAACAACTATGGACCGTACCAATTCCCTGAGAAGTTGATTCCCCTGATGATCTTAAACGCCATGGATGGGCATCCACTGCCAATTTACGGAGACGGTCAACAAATTAGGGATTGGTTATATGTCGAAAACCATTGCGAGGCAATCCGAACCGTGCTCCGTAAAGGTATATCAGGAGAGACATACAACATCGGTGGAAATAACCAGCCGACAAACTTAACAGTGGTAAAAACAATCTGCGAGGTTCTGGATGAATGCCAACCTCACTCAACCAATATCCCTCACGAGGCGCTTATCCAATATGTTACCGACCGGCCGGGGCACGATCGGCGATATGCAATGGATATCAACAAAATCAGTCGTGAACTCGGGTGGCGGCCACAGCAATCATTGAGTAGCGGTCTGCTAAAAACTATTGAATGGTATCTACAAAGTCAAGATTGGATTGATGCAATTCGTAAACAGCAAGATTACCAGGGTTGGCTGGATAGAAACTACGCTGAGCGAGGAGGGCAAACATGAAAGGTATAATCCTGGCAGGTGGGCGTGGAACTCGCCTATACCCATTAACCATTGGAGTCAGCAAGCAATTATTGCCAGTATACGACAAACCAATGGTGTATTACCCACTATCGATGTTAATGCTAGCAGGGATTCGGGAAATCCTGGTAATCAGTACACCTGAGGCACTGCCTGCTTTCCGCGATCTACTAAGAGATGGGCAGCAGTGGGGGTTGCGTTTCCTATACGCCGAGCAGCCTGAGCCGCGCGGACTAGCTGATGCATTTCTCATCCAACCTGAGTTTATCGGCGACGACTCAGTTAGCCTGATCTTAGGCGATAACATTTTCTTCGGGCACGGCCTGCCAAACAAACTACGCGCTGCCGCGGATTTGGAAACAGGCGCGCTTATTTTCGCCTATCCGGTCCGTGATCCCCGGCGATATGGTGTTATCGAGTTCAACGAGCAAGGCCTGGCAGTAAGCATCGAAGAAAAACCGGAAATTCCGCGCTCCCACTATGCGGTGCCGGGATTATATTTCTACGACAACCAAGTTGTGAATATTGCCTCGCAGTTGAAGCCGTCCGGGCGTAACGAACTGGAGATCACTGACCTGAACCAGGTTTATCTGGACAAGAACCAACTACGCGTGGACGTGATGGGTCGCGGAGTCGCCTGGTTGGATGCCGGAACTCATGAATCGCTGCTACAGGCTGCGAACTTTGTCCAGGCCGTGGAAGAACGACAAGGCATGATGATCTCTTGCCCTGAAGAAATCGCCTACCGCATGGGGTATATTAGTAAAAAAGAATTAAATCACTTGGCATTTGCCATGGACAATAACGAATATGGCAAATACCTGCTACGTTTACTGGATGAAGACATTCCTTTCCATAGACCCTAGAATCATATGCGCATTCTATTATTAGGCAAATTCGGCCAGCTGGGATGGGAGCTACACCGCACGCTGTCGCCCTTAGGAGAACTTGTCGCTCTAGACTATCCCGAGATTGATCTCACGCAAGGAGACAACATATGTCAGCTTGTGAGGGACACGCACCCAAAGGTGATCGTCAACGCCACCGCATATACCGCAGTCGACCGCGCTGAAAGCGAGCCAGAAACTGCGCAAGCAGTGAATACTCAGGCTCCTGGACTTCTAGCCGAGCAGGCTGTGACGGTAGGCGCAGCTCTGATCCATTACTCTACCGATTATGTATTTGACGGCACAAAAGGTAGCGACTATATTGAAACAGACATCCCCAACCCACTAGGTGTTTATGGACAGAGCAAACTGAATGGCGAAAGGGTAATTGAACAAGTGGGTGGTGCTTACTTGATTTTGCGCACCAGTTGGGTCTACAGCCTACGACGCCCAAGCTTTGTAGCCAAAGTATTAGACTGGTCCCGTCAACAAACCACTTTACGCGTGGTATCTGACCAGGTCAGTAACCCTACCTGGGCGCGCATGTTAGCTGAGATAACTGCCTTATTACTGTCGAAAGGTGCTCCAGACATTGTTGGCTTCTTGGAGGAAAGGCGGGGTATTTATCATCTGGCAGGTAGCGGTCACGCCAGTCGCTTTGAGTGGGCTCAGTCGATATTGAAGCACGACCCACAGCCCGACGAACAGATCCTCAAAGAAATTCTCCCAGCAAAAAGTTTTGAATTCCCTACACCTGCCCGGCGCCCATACTTCTCAGCCCTCAACTGCGACCGATTCTCAGACACATTCGGCTTACGCTTGCCAGATTGGGAAGAGGCTTTATGTATGGCAATGTCGGATACTTCCCAAGTCGTGGGATAAATTATTAAAAATGTTATTTTCGATCACCCACTAAAATCATACGCGTATGGATACAACCAAAAACAACCCACTAATATACGACAGCGCGAAACGCAGTCACCCAGCACTTGACGAACTGCGGGAGGTATACAACTACCGCAATCTGATTCAGCAATTGGTGCGCCGCGACATATTGACTCGTTACAAACGCTCAGTTCTGGGTATCGCCTGGACGCTGCTCAATCCACTTGGCATGATGATCGTTTTGACGCTGGCTTTCTCCCAGATTTTTAAATTCGCCACAGTGCATGGCTATCCAGCCTACGTCTTGAGCGGCTTATTGCCATGGACTTTATTCTCCCAGACAACCACAGCTGCGATGGTCAACCTGGTTTGGGGTGGAGGATTGCTCCACCGAATTTATATTCCCAGAGCCTCATTTGCCATTGCAGCTATCGGCACTGGCCTGGTGAATATAATATTGGCAACCATCCCTCTGCTGTTAGTAATGCTGATCACTGACGTACCAATACACATCTCAATCATATTCCTACCAGTGTCCTTGTTATTGTTGGCTGCTTTCTCCTTAGGTTTGGGATTGTTGATCTCTACGGTGGCAGCCTACTTTCCAGATGTGTCGGAAATGTACCAGATCGTACTTGCCGGCTGGTTTTACTTGACCCCCATTATATATCCTGCAGAAATTCTGCCTGAGGCCTATCGTTACTGGATTACCAACCTCAATCCAATGTATCACCTGATAAACCTCTATCGGATTCCTACTTATTATGGACGTTTTCCAACCTTATCAGAACTATTACCGGGTCTAGTGATCTCAACCTTGATGTTAATCTTCGGATGGTGGGTCTTCGCAAACAAATCAGATGAGCTCGCTTACCGTATATAAAAGTTATGACCAGAGATATGACTAAGCTCAATATACCAAACGGAGTACTAAAC
>DAOVXM010000018.1 GCA_030636125.1 Chloroflexota bacterium
CTATTTCTCTCTGCTACGAAAAAGTGTCCGGTAACAAATAAAAAGATAGAGTTTAGTTCAATAACGCTACACATCTTTCGGCAGCATTCCCATCCCCATAAAGAGATGGACGGGCCGAGGGGGGAGTGAATGACTGGACTAGTTCTAGGATTAAATCCGGGTTTGCTCCGGCCAATCTGTTCCAACCCGCCTGCACAGTTTCCACCCATTCGGTTTCATCGCGTAGGGTTATGCAAGGCACGCCCAACCAATAGGCTTCTTTTTGGATGCCCCCAGAATCTGTCAGGATCATGCGAGCCTCAGATTCAAGTCTGACCATATCCAGGTAACTGACCGGATCAATCAAGTGGATATTTGGGCTCAGTGAAAAATCATTAATACTCTTGAGCGCGCTGCGAGTTCTTGGATGAATAGGGAATACGACTGTTTCACCCACGTTAGATAGAGCGATGAAAATGGCTTTTAGGTTTTGATGATCGTCTGTGTTTTCGGCACGATGGACAGTTGCCAGTAAATACTTCTTCTTAGCTAGACTCAAGCGGGTTAAGATATCTGATTTTTGGTAGGCCGTTTTTACGGCATAGAAAAGGGTATCGGCCATAACATCCCCCACGTTATGTACTCCTTGAGTAATGCCCTCAGCTGCTAAGTTAGAGACCGCAACCTCCGTGGGGCACAATAACAGGTCGGATAGATGATCCGATATTACCCGATTGATCTCTTCTGGCATAAGGCGGTTAAAGCTGCGTAAGCCCGCTTCGATGTGGGCAACTGGTATATGCAATTTAGCTGAGGCTAATGCGCCCGCCAGAGTGGAATTCGTGTCTCCGTAGATCAAGGCCCAATCTGGTTTTTCCTTTATCAAGATTTTCTCGATGGCAGTTAGCATCGCACCAGTCTGTTCGCCATGAGGCCCAGAGCCCACTCCAAGATTGTAATCTGGGAAAGGGATAGCGAGCTCATTGAAGAAAACGTCTGACAGGTTATTGTCATAGTGTTGACCGGTGTGTATCAGTACCTCTGACTTTTTTTTACGTAGAAGATGGCTGACTGGGGCGGCTTTGATAAATTGTGGTCGGGCGCCAACGATGGTGGCAATCTTCATTTTGCTTTCAAACGGGTTTCGTTTGTCCTCTCTCAAGTTCGTTGAATAGATGGTTGTAGGAATCAATAATACTTGTTAAATCATACCGGGCTGCTTTTCGGCGGCTGTTGATACGAAATTCGTGCAAAAGTGCCGTGTTGCAAAGTAATCCTCGCAGGCATTCTTGTATTTCCTCTGGATGACCAGGTTGGATCAGATACCCATTTTCCCCTTCTGAGACCAACTCGACAAATCCACCAACAGGACTGGCTACGATCGCTAGCCCCATTGCCAAGGCTTGAACGCCAACGACAGGTAAGCCTTCCGAAATTGATGGCATATACAGTAAGTCGCTTTTGGCAAACCACTCAATTACCTCATCAGGCGTCAACCAGCCAGTCAATACAATCCGCTCTTGTAAATGATGTTTCTTGATTTCAAGTTCCACATCTTTGCGCAGAACACCATCTCCCAACATTACACAGTTCCAGGGTAGGTCTTGCAAGCTGGCAAGGACTTTGACCACTTGGACGGGATTCTTCTGACGGACAAATCGACCGGCGAAGATTATTTGGGGTGGATTACCAACCTTGATTTCCCCTGGATCCAGCCTGTTGAGATCCGCCCCATTTGGGATAACCTGGATATCAACCGGATAGTGCTGTGAGGCCAGTTGGCGGGTATATTCACTCACCGCGACAGCACGGCTTGCATCGCGCCAGATTTGGGGGGTAAAGGGATAAAACCAACGGAACCAATTTTTCGTTTTATCTGGCACCCCACCTGGGACGTCGCCTAAGTGAGCTGTTAATACATAGGGAACTTTTGAGATGCGCGAGAGTACCCAGGCGACCGGCCCGGATGGTACAGCGAAGTGTACGTGTATGACGTCGGGTTGCCAGCGGCGCGTTTCACGTAGACCTGCTATAGAACCAGAGATAACAAATCCGGCCATGGCAAGCAGATCGGCTTCATAGGCTTGCCTTCTCCATGAGGGGATTCTGGTCACCTGAAAACCATTGATTTTCTCTTGGCGCGGCAGATCATTCAGATGTGCTGTCAAAACTCGTACCTCATGGCCTAACTTTACCAGGCCATGGCAGATATCTCGCGCTACCTGCCCGCCACCTCCTCCCACAGGAGGGAATTCATAAATAACAACCAGGATACGCATCAGGTCCTTATTAGGTGTTTTTTGCTAACTACCCTGAGAATGGTATAAGTCGGTTTTTCTTGTGATTCGTGATAGGTGCGCACCAGGAGTTCGGCGATCAATCCCATGAGTATCGATTGGACACCCAAAATCATCAGCATGATGCCGATCAGGAAAAACGATGATTGCACGACTGATGTCCCGAAAAGCAGCTTGCGTATGAACAAGAAACCCAACATGATTGTGCTTGAGAGCATCATCACAGTCCCTATCCCACCAAATAAGTAGATGGGTTTGTGGGCATAGCTGATCAGGAACTTAACGGTGAACAGGTCTAAGATCACTTTGATGGTACGGTTGATACCATACTTGGTTGTGCCATATTTGCGAGGATGATGAGTCACGGGAACCTCGACCAGCTTCGCTCCCACACTGTTGGCATAGGCCGGAATGAAGCGATGCATCTCGCCATACAGGCGAAAACCGGTGATCACTTCACGGCGATAAGCTTTTAGCGTGCAGCCATAATCGTGTAGGTGGACTCCGGTCACAACCGAGATAAGCCAGTTAGCGATGCGTGAGGGGAGTGTGCGGGTGACGAAGGTGTCTTGACGGTTAACTCTCCAGCCGCTGACTACATCATAGCCACCCTCAATTTTCTCCAGCATCATTGGTATGTCTGTGGGATCGTTTTGAAGGTCCGCGTCCATCAGGACGATAACATCCCCCTCTGCATGATCGATACCCGCAGCAATGGCTGCTGTCTGGCCAAAATTGCGGCGTAGGGCGACGAAAGTAGTATGTTCAGGGTCGCTTTCAACTAAAGATGCTAGGATTGGTGCGCTATCGTCTGAACTTCCATCATCGACGTAAACAACTTCCCAGGGTATAGTCAGCTCATCTAAGGCTTTGTGTATTGCCTCGTGAAGTAAATTCAGGTTTTCGGATTCGTTAAAAACTGGGATGACTATAGATAGATTCATTGTTTGAGTTGTCTTTCTGTATTCTGGTAATTCATTCTTCTTGCTGTTGTTGGGCACCCGGTAGTAATCCAGGCAGAAATGCTACACCAGGAAGGCTGGCGAGCATCATAAGCGTACGGAATATGAGGGCCACCGTTAAAGCATTGGTAAGCGATGCGCCTGCTAACTGTGAGAAGACAAATGTCATCGAAATTTCTTGCAAGCCATAACCGTTGATTGAGATAGGTAGTAAGGTAACGAAGTATACAATGCTGTACAGACCGCCGACTTGCCAGATGGAAACATCATCACCTAAACTATTAAATAATAGGGTCATGATGCTAAATACGCACAGCATATGCACCCAGGTAATTAGCAATGCCTCCAGGAGGGCGCGTGGTTGTTTTAACCACAGAGAAAGAGATTCAAGCAAACGATGGAAGATCTTCATCCCTTTTTCCCAGGTTTTCTTCCACCAGCTTTTGGAGCCTAGAGACGCAAAACCAGCCGAGTAGATTATTTTCGTGCCGGGGATAGAGCTCAGCGTTGGGTTGTTTCTCAGGAAGAAGGGTAATCCCAGGGGAACAACCATTACCATCCCAGCCATGCCCACCAGGCGGTCTACTATTAAGGAAGCGGTCGCGGTGGCTGTATCGAGTTTTTGTTGAACGGCTCCAGCCAGGCGGATTACGTCCCCACCGATTGTTGTGGGCAAGAAGTTGGTGGCAAACAGTCCGGCAAATGTGATCCGGAAGCTGTTCCTGAGGGATATTTGTAGACCTCCAGAGCGTAATAACACGTGCCACCGGGCAGCAACTGCTATGCGAGACAGCATCATCAGTCCGAATGATAGTGCCAGAGCCCAGAGGGGTATTTGCTGGATTGCTGCCCAGATGGCTTGCCAGCCTTGTTGACTTAGTAAGTAAATCAACAGCGCCAATGCGATCAGTGTGCCGATCCAGCGTAATAATCCGGAGCGATTTGGTAAAGAAAATGATTTCATAGTGCACGAGTGACTAGTGTTCTGTCCATAACCCATTCTTACTTAACAATCACATTTGACGGAACACTAGAGAGGGGAGTTATGCATATAGGAGGTTACCACGTTTCATATAAGGTGTGCATATGTCAGCTATCAGGATTGGATGGTTAAGTATAGCGATTTGTCTATTCGCCGATATGTAGCACTAATTTCCCTGATGCCTTCGAAGAACAAACTCATTGGGTCTCTCTGTGGAATATGCGTATTGTGGAGTTCTCATAGCAAGGATCGATCGTAGGTGACATAGGTAGTTCGACATATTCTCCTGACTCAAAAAAGTCGTTCCAATCGGAATCGTACCGCCAACCTTCGATGATGATATAGTCTGCTTCTGATTTCCATTGCCTGGACAAATCGACATTCCATAAGCCGAGTTTCAATAAGTCGTCCTCTTCACCACCTTGACGAAGGGCATAGTTGCCATTGATTTGAGGTAGGTAAATATTCACATCTAAAGCATATAACAACGGTACTACCGAAGGGGGAGTATGCCAATATACCTGGGATCCTGGAGGGATTACTGCAGCCAAATGTCGCCCTGCTGCTTCTTCAGCGGCAATCACGTCACCACGACAATCATTCATTTCGTAGTCACGCCCCAATATTTTTGTGGGGGATAGAACCAAGCCCACAGCCAGGAAGATACTTAAGGCCAATAAGCCAAAGTTCATCACGCTTTTTGCACTTGCTTTTCTCCTGTGATAAATTCCCCACGTAATCAGGAGAAGGATTACCCCAACCAACAGCCCAGCAAGAATAGGTAAAAGTGCTTGTGTGGTTTTAATATGTAGGCCAAGTGTACCTTCTAACACTCCCCAGATGGGCGCAGAACCTCCAACAAGCCTGCCACCCTTTATGCGTGGTATGGGCAATTCACTTAGTAAAGGCCCGATCTCTTGGGAATTGGCGTAGCCGATTCCGGCTGAAACCAAAATGACTAAGATACAGATAAGGGCGCTGAACCATGTTGCCCCCCTTCCTTCCCATCCTTTGAAGGTAATGATGATTAAAAGGAAAACCAATGGGGAGAAAAATGTCAGGTAGCCTGGAAAACAAAAAACGCAGTAGTTTTTCCATAAAGAAGCCCAGGCGTGGACCGCTACCATAAGGGCGATCAACACAGTGAGGAATACAGCTGCCCGATGGTAAAAGGCGCTCTTCCAGGCTTTCCGTTGGAAGCCTAATAATCCAAATCCAATCAACCCAACCATCGGTATGAAATTTAAGCGGATCCCTGTCCAGAAACTGAGCCAGCGCGACTCGAGGGAGATTTGTGGGTTCCATGTCCCCCTTCCTAAGCTTAATCCGGGCTGGGTATTGACGATGGGCTTCAGCGGAGATGGTAACCAAGTTGCCCACATGCGCATGATCCCTGGCCAGAAAGGCGCATGCCCAATAATCAGGGTTAGTCCACCCGAGAGGGTCGCGGTGATGCCTGCCTTTACACCATGTTGCCAGAATATAAAGAGGATGAGCATTGGCAGGACCAAAACCGTATTGATGCGAGTGATAATTAAAATTGCAGCCAGAGCGCTTCCAAGGACGATCCGCCAAAGTGCGACTCTATCATCCAGGACTAATACCATAATCCAGATCAACATGCAGGCGACCAGGACTTGAGAGACTGCTAAACTATAAACACTGCTGAAATATGGGTTTAGGGCTAACGCCCACACTGCCCCTGCCGCCCACCATTTCCCGCCTAAGCGCTTGGCAACGATCCACAATCCAAGTAGCAAGAGCAAGCCCAGCGCGATCGAAAAGTAACGTCCTGAGCGCAAGCCAGGTCCAAACCAACTTTGGATATAACCAGGGATGAGAAAAGAAAGCGGCATATGGTTGCCCCAAGGGCCGTATTCTTGAAATGGAACGTATTGTCCGGTCGCAAAGAGGTATCCCTTATACAGGTAAGCACCCTCATCGAGGATGGAGGCTTGCGTATGGGCATATATCCAAGCTTGGATTAGATACCCTATTCCCCCAAGGAGTGCGACTACCTCTGCAATCCAGGGTAGAGAGGTAAATTGGTTAATCGCTGAGCGTGAAATCATATATGGACAGGATCTCCTGGGAACATCTGTGGGAGGAGGCAGGGTGGGATTTTTGCGGGTGGACGCCTGCAAAAATCCCACCTCTAATAAATCACCATGACAATTCCCAAAGAGCCAATAGACAGATCACGGCTTTCTATAAAAAATATGTATTTGGGCGTCTTCGCGGCAGTATACCGTAGGCGGGGTTGGCGCTAGTTCCTCGAATGAATCAGTGCTGGTGATATCTGCTAACCAACCAGTATAGTAGCGTTCTTGGACAAGAATATAATCAGCTTCTTGCACCCATTGCTGTGCCAGCGCCTCATTCCAAAATCCGTACTGGGCTAATTCATCTGGATCACCACCAATATAATAGGTATAGTCACTGTTTATCTGTGAGGGATATATTTGGATATCAGGGACGTATAGAAGTGGAGCTACGGATAACCCGCCTTTCCAGTATATTTTTGAACCGGCAGGGATCACTTGGGCGAGATGCTCTCCAGCCTGCTGGTAGGATTGGGTAACATCGCCCTCACATTCGTAAAAATCATATCCCCCTCCAAAGGGCTGAGTGGGTGCGAATAATGTCCCTGCGATTAAGAATATTACCAAAGCCCAATAGCCAAAGGTTGAGCGTTGGACTTTCCGTTGGTGGTCGTAAATTACGCTAACGATAAGTGCAATCAATAGAATCAATAACCCAACTCCAAAGCCTGCAACTGTGGGTAACATGCGCCGGATATAAGCGTACTCCATCTCGTAGCTATTATGCAGCCACTTTCCTATACGGATTGATGCTGAAGGCGGATCGTACCCGACTAGCGCTCTTGAAATCTTTATATCCTGAAGGGGATTGCCGATGGTTTCAAAAGCAGCATACCCGATGCCAGCAGACAAAAATACAATAAAAACGGCTAATATTAGTTGGTACCATACTGGCATTTGTTTGCGCCAGATAGCAAAGGTGACAACTATTAGGACGATACCGGCGACGCTGAAGAAAGTGGTGTAGCCTGGCAAACAAAACACACAGTAATTCTTGCTCAAGGTTGCCCACATATGGGCTAATAGTAAGATCAAGATCAGGCTAGATAGAAAGACCGCGCTGCGAAAATCGCCCCTGTTTTTCCACTGATCTTTGCGCGGCCATAATAACCAGGTAATGAAAGCGCCCACCATAGCTACAAAGCTGACCCTAAAAATAAGGAAGAAGCTTAATAGCCGCCCCGCAGCGTCAATATTCGGATCCCAAGAAGGAGTGGCGCCTGAGGGCGGGCGCCAGGCGTCTAAAAATGGGCTGATCGACTCGGGAATCCAAAACGCCCACATGCGCAGGATGTTGGGCCAGAACAAGGCGTGCCCAATGAGCAGGGTCAGCCCACCTACGATGGTGGCTAATATGCCAGCCTTACGCCCATGTTGCCAAAACACATACAGCACGAGCAAGGGTAATACCGGGGCAAGATTTATGCGGGTCAACACCATCATCCCGGCCAGGGCAGACCCAAGCCCAATTTGCCAGAGGGAGCGCCGTTCTCCGAGCACCAGCACGAGCATCCACATCAGCATGCAGGCGATTAACACCTGGGAAACCATAACAGAGTACATTTTGATCATCACCGGGTTGATGGCTATCACCCAGACTGCTGCAGCGGCCCACCACCGCCCGCCCACCCTGCGCACTAATACCCACAGGCCTACCAGCGTCAAGAGCCCCAGGATTATCGCCAAATAACGACCCGTACGTAAGCCTGGTCCGAAAAGGAGTTGAGCATAACCGGGAATATAGAAAGATAGGGGCATGTGATTGCTCCATGTCCCGTAGTCCTGGTAGATGGCGTATTGTCCAGTAACAAACAAGTAGCCCTTATATAGATATGCCCCCTCATCAAGGATCGACTCACGTGTATGTGCGTATGTCCAGGATTGGACTAGATAGAGACCTCCTGCATGTAAGGCGAGCAGTTCTGCTATCCAGGGGGTTGCTAGAAATCGTCCCAGCGTCGAATTACGATCCATTACCCAATTTCCTTGGAGACTTGTCTTAGATCAGCATCTACCATCATCTGGATCAGTTCTTGGAAGTTAACTTTGGGGCTCCAATCCAGTTCCTGGCGCGCTTTACCTGGATCAGCTACGAGTAAATCCACTTCAGCAGGGCGGTAGAAACGGGGGTCTTGCACGACGAAATCCTGGTAGTCTAAGCCCACGTAGCTAAAAGCGATCTCGCAAAATTCACGCACAGAATGTGTGACTCCGGTACCTAAGACATAGTCTTTTGGCTCATCTTGTTGGAGCATGAGCCACATGCCATAAACAAAGTCGCCGGCATAGCCCCAATCTCGACGTGCTTCCAGGTTGCCCAGTCGTAGTTCTTTTGCTCGTCCTAGCTTGATTCGTGCTACTCCATTGGTGATTTTTCGGGTGACGAATTCTAAGCCGCGGCGTGGGCTTTCGTGGTTGAATAATATTCCCGAGACGGCGAACATATCGTAGGATTCGCGATAGTTAACTGCGATCCAGTGTCCATAGACTTTGGCTACTCCGTAGGGGCTGCGCGGATAAAAAGGAGTGCTCTCTCTTTGTGGCACTTCGCGTACCTTGCCAAACATCTCACTGGAGGAAGCCTGGTAAAAACGTGTTTTGGGGTTAACCAAGCGGACTGCTTCGAGGATGCGCGTTACTCCCAAGGCGGTCACTTCTCCAGTAAGCACAGGTTGGTTCCATGATGTGGGCACAAATGATTGGGCAGCTAAGTTGTAGACCTCATCCGGTTGGTATTTTTCAACGATATCTATAAGAGAACTTTGATCGTGCAAGTCACCCTGGATGATGATGATCTCGTTCTGAATATGTTGTACGCGCTGAAAAGTCACCGTGCTGGAGCGGCGCACCATGCCAACCACTTCATATCCTTTAGAGAGTAATAAATCCGCCAGATACGAACCGTCCTGACCAGTAATTCCTGTGATCAATGCTGTGGGCATAAAGATTGCCTTTGGTGTAAAATTCAACGGCTGAATTATATCCCCTGGCACTGGTGGGTCAAGAGGCGGTTGATTCTACCGAAAGTCTTGTGTTAAAATTCGATTTATGTCCGGTATCTCGCGTTGGCTGAGTTTGTGGTTAATTATTTTATTTGCCCTCGTAATCCCTGTTAACGCGCAAACTTCGAACGGAGTCATCCTGGCTCCGCCTCAAATGGATGAATACCCTCGCGCAAGAACATATATGGATGTTCACGACGAACAAGGCAATTTTGTGCATGGACTGAAAGCGTCCGATATTAGCGTTTTTGAAGATGGACGGTTGGTCCCCATTATTGAATTCCAGGAAGAACGCCCAGGGGTCCAATTCGTGGTAGCTATGAGCGCGGATGAACCCTTTACCATTCGAAATAGTCAGGGGATTAGTCGCTATGACTTTTTAGAGGAGGCTCTAAAAAGTTGGGCGATCAGTCGTCAAGGCTCAACGATCGATGATATTAGTGTTTTGATCAGCGCGGGTCCGGAATATACTCACTTCTCTGATCCCCAAGAGCTGTTGTCCACACTAGAGATATATCAGCTTGATGAGCAGGCTCTCGCGCCGAGCGTGGACAGCTTGTTTCAGGCGGTGGAAATTGCCTCTGACGCCTCACCCCGTCCGGGAATGGAACGCGCGATTTTATTTATCACAGCTCCTATAGAAGAGGGTGTAGCCTTTAGCTTACAAGAGTTGATCTCCCGGGCTAATCAACAAAACATACATATCTTCGTCTGGTTGGTTGCTCCGCCAGAGGCAACGGCCACCCCAGCCGCTGCTCAACTCCGTGAGTTGGCTAGCCAGACGGGTGGGCAGTTTTATGCCTTTTCTGGGGATGAACCGTTACCAAGCGTAGAAAGCTACCTGAATCACTTGCGCTCCATCTATCGCCTGGAATACGAATCCAACATCACCAGCGGGGGCGTCCATCAACTGGCTGTTGAGATTCAACACGGTGACCAGCAACTCAAGTCACCCGTGGTTGAGTTTGATGTTAATCTGCAACCCCCTGATCCGGCATTCATATTGCCATCTCTAGAGCTCCTACGCGAGATTCCTGATGAAAAGCGAAAATTCCCCTGGAGCGTGTACAGTGAGGATGAACTCGTTCCAACGGACCACAACTTGGAAATCCTGGTCGATTTCCCTGATGGTCGCATTCGCCCCCTCGATCGCACCACTTTATACGTGGATGGGGTGATTGTAGATGAGAATGTGGAACCACCCTTTGAGTATTTTGTCTGGGATTTGAGTTCGTACAATATAAGTGGGCAACATCTCATACAAGTTGAAGCCGTAGATGACTGGCAATTGACTGGCTCCAGCATCGAGACCCCAGTCCAGGTCATAGTGGATCTTCCTTCACCAAATCCCCTGAGCGGATTGGTGCGGCAGTGGCCGGCTATGGCGGGGTTAGGACTAATCCTTGCTGGGGCAGTGTTATTATTGGTTTTGATCATGAGCGGTCGCATACGCCCGCGGGCTTTGAGAGTCCCGGTCGGCTTTGTTAGACGCCGACCAAGCGACCAAGAGACGCCAATAAAAACCGGGCAGCCTGAGGCTGAAGCAGGCGGGCGGCGGAGGTCTGAGTGGGTTAATCGGCTCCATTGGCCACACCGACGACTGGCTCCGGAGGCTGCCGCTTATCTGGCTTATTATTCGGATTCGGAAAAGGCCCCCAATCTGGCCCCAATCCCTATTACTGCAGATGAACTTACTTTTGGTAGGGATATCAGCCAGGCGACAGCGGTACTTGATGATGCCTCGGTTGAATCCTTACATGCTCGCCTGGTTCATGAGGATGATGGTTCGTTTCGAATAATCGATGAAGGCTCTGTTGCGGGAACCTGGGTCAATTACACGCAGGTGTCGAGAGAAGGAACAGTATTGGAACACGGCGACTTGATCCATATTGGACGGGTGGGTTTCCGTTTTACGGAACGCGAGCCTCGTCGCTTACTCAAACCAGTAATCACCCTGGATGAGTCCTAAGGGTGATCATGGCATGCCCGCATATATCACCTGGTCGCCAAGAGCCATAAAGACAATGCGGTTGTCTGGACTGATCGCAAAAGCTGAAGCTGGTTCAATCTCGGTTGAATTGGCGGAATCCAGATTGCTGAGTGGGCGTAACTGGCGTTGGTATGTCAGACGCAGGCTGAAATGGTAAATGGCCTGCGAGCTTGGGTCGAGCAGGTACAGAGATGGGTCAGGCGGTCGCGTGGACTGCATTTGGTTGAATGCAGGATGAGGATAGAGCACTTGGCCTTCACGCCCTGGGCGGGAATCGGCGTATGGGGTAGGGTCGGTACAGCGTGTTGGAGAGACCTCCAGATTGCTGAAAGTGCACAGAGTCATATGCCCGTCGGTGTGTAATAAATAAAGATCGCCTTTGTCTACAGCCAAATCGATCGCATTTTGCATTGGAGGGACTTCTTCATTAAAGAAGAGTTGCGGTTGCTGGGTGAAATCGCTGTTCCAGTAAATCCATACGGCATTGGCAGTTGGGTCAAGTATGTAGAGATTTCCCAGATCCGATGTGAAAGCTTGGGGTTGTCCCCAACCAGTTGAGGGCGCTGCCAAGGTAACGAACACTGGGGGTTCACCGGGGTGACACTGGAGGAGATTCCCGGCAGAGTCTAATCCCAATATATTTACACCTCGGTCATCTTCCTGAGGTGAGACAATGATGTCAATTAATGGGCCGATTCCTTGACTTCCTGGATGACCTGGCCCACATTGGTACGTTGTGTCAAGTTCGTAACCCTTTCCGGTATCGAAGGCTCGCCATACATGACCACCGCTTGCATCCAGTATATAAAGGTCGCTGGCTGTTGCAAGGAGGCGCGTTACTTGCGCCGTGACAGGTAAGCCTCCTGCGATGGCTGAATTAAACTCAAGACGAACGACTTTATTCAGCACGTCTAATGCCTGGTGAGTCTCGGCTCTCAGGGCTAAAGATTCGGGGGTGATGCTGTAGACTTCGGCTTGATCCAGGTAAGTAAAGACGGAATCCCATGCTTCTTGAGCGGCGTTGGGGTCGGTCTGGGTTCGGGCGAATCCGGCAGACTGGACTGCCTGGGCGTAATAGACATCATACTGGCCGGTACGCCCACGTTGGAAGTAGACCACAGTAGCAATGGTCACAACCACCAGCGGTACTGCAATGGCAGTGAAGAACATAACCGAAGACGGCAGGGTAAAGATGCCTTCTCCGGGCAGTAGCCGACCAAGAAAAGAGCGTGTGCTCTGGACGCCTCGCCCCCAAAAAGCACCCAACCCTACGGCAGCGGCAGCCAATGCGCCTTTTATGGGACTGGTTTTGGGTGGGGGAGCAGCAGGAGCTGGGGTCTCAGCGGTTTGGATAGGGGGCTCTGTTGGAGGTGGGGCACCGGGTTCCTGAAGGGGTTCTGGGGCGGCTACGAGCGCGGGCTCACCTGCTGGAGCATCCTCCACAGGGGCAATTGGTTCAGGGGGTAATTCTGCTGGGGCGGTTGACTCTGGCGTCCGGGTGGTTACTCGAC
>DAOVXM010000469.1 GCA_030636125.1 Chloroflexota bacterium
ATGTTCATCCTGGTTGGTGTGCAGCTGATGATTTACTGGATCTTAATGCGCGTCCTAGAAGAGTTAAGTCAGCAAGACAATCCCGCGGAAATTTATTAATAACATAAACCATTCTGAGAAGTTTATGGGTATATTATGAACGAGAAAAAAACTGATCCTCATAACGAAAACATCGGTAGCCGCGTAACGCCAAAAGTGCATGCGGCGAAATTCCCTGACGCTGACGTTGCCGTCCATCAGGGTCTAATGGGTAAACCACGAGATGATAAGGCTGTGGATATTTTATTGGTAAATCCCCCCACACCTGATGGAGAATTGTGGATCCGCACGCAACACCGTGTTGGCAGACGCACGCGTGAAAATATGGTATGGCCGCAGGTTTCCCTAGCTCAAATGGCCGCCCTTCTTCACCCTGTCTACAAGGTCAATGTGATTGATGCTAATGCTGAACGGATGGGCTGGGAAGAATTTTCTAGATTAATAGACACATACCAACCTCGTTACTACATGACCCAGGTTACCGGACCAACGCTAGAAAACGATATGTACGGCTGTTTCCTGGCGAAATCGAGGGGAGCTGAGACAATCGCTTTTGGCACCCATGTCACCCCTATGCCTCGAGAAACGTTACGCTCCTATCCCAGTCTGGATTACGTCCTGGTTGGCGAACCGGACCTAACTATCAGGGATCTGATTGATCATAAAGAGGCAAAGATCGATCAACGTTCACCAGAAATACAAAAACTCTTTGACGAACATGATCCGGATTACCACCCCTCTTTAAATGAAGACGGTACTGCCAAGATGCAGGGTATCAAAGGGTTGGCATGGCGAAATTGTGAAACGACTGAAGTGAATCTACCGCGCCCATTCATCAAAAATCTGGATGACATGCCCATCCCCATGCATGAGTTATTGCCTCTCGAAGAGTATCGCATGCCGCTCATCAAGGGACCGTTTACGTTTATCGTCACCAGCCGCGGTTGCCCGGCGGGATGTACATACTGCATCAAGCATGTCAGTTATCAATATTCGACACGCTTAAGATCTCCTGAACTCCTGGTCGAGGAAATGTGGCGTCTAAAGGAACATGGGATCAATAACATCCACATGTACGCCGATTTGTTCACTGTAAACCGTGATCAGGTTGTCAACCTATGTAAGTTGATGATCGAAGAGAAAATCAATATCAAATGGACATGCAACAGCCGGGTCGATTACGTTGACGAGGAAATGCTCACTTTGATGGGAAAAGCCGGGTGCTGGTACATATCGTGGGGTATCGAAAGTGCCAACGAACAGATATTAAAGAATGTGCATAAAGGCGCAACGAAGGAGAAAGCGATACGGGCATTGCAGTTGGCTAAAAAAGCTGGCATCAATAACTGGGGCTACTTCATTATCGGATTGCCCGGAGAGACAGAGGAGACGATCCGGGAGACAATTGAATTTTCGAAGCAATTACCGCTAGATATCGCTCTATTCCACGTCGCGGCCCCTTATCCAGGGACACCCTTCTTCTTTGAAGTGGTGAAAAACGGGTGGTTCCGACCTGGGACCCGCTGGGAGCAGGTTGACATGGATAGAGAGACCGTTCTTGACTACCCTGGGCTTCCCGCGGATCGATTACTCTATTGGCAGAAACGTGCTTTCCGGGAATGGGCTATGCGTCCAGGACCATTCCTCACTTATATTAAGATGTTGTTCTCTGGGACATCTACATTCAAAGCTGCGATCAACGCGGGCATTCAACACCTAGATTGGTCATCTGGTGATTAAAGGTCGTTTGGAGCATTTCACCGCTAATCCGAGATTTGCTCTCATTGACCTAGTATGTGTTTTCATCGCTTGTGCTCTCTGGTATATCCAACCACAACTCCGATGGTGGCCGCTTCTCATCGCCCTTGCTCCGGCAACTATTCGCTTCCTGAGTGGAAAAACTTTCATCCAGCGTACACCTTTCGACATCGCGATCGTTCTTTTCTTGTTGACAGCAGGAGTGGGTGTTTGGGCAGCCTATAATCGTGAGGCTGCCTGGGCGAAGTTTTGGATCATCGGAAGCGCAGTTCTCCTTTACTACTCCTTAGCTGGCCAACCTCGGACCAACCTTTGGCTTATCGCTGGTTTTTGGGCATTTGTAGGCGTAGGATTCGCAACCTATTTCCTGTTGACACATAACTGGCAAATCCAACCTGCCAAGGTTGAACTTCTTAATCAAATTGGTCTGTGGTGGATGTCTGTGCGCCCAATGATTCAGGCCCCAGGCATCCATCCCAATGATGCCGGGGGCGTGATGGCGATGATGACCCCCTTTTCCAGTTGGCAGGTGATTGGTGTCCTGACCAGCCTGCCCGGCTTGACACTGCCATCAATGACAATGGTTCCGTTGATAGTCTCCTCGACCGGCGCTATCGATGCGTCCACGCCAGGGAACCAGTCGGCCTCGCCTGGTTCAGTGGCCATGCCATCACCTACTAGTGCCGGTCGCCCCTGCATCCGGAAACTTGCGTCGGTCCCCAGAAAAGATGTCACCCTGCAGACTTTGGTCTTCTCCCATAACTCACAAATCTTCTTGCCCATTTCGATCATGCGCGGATAGTCAACCTCGAGAAGGCCCTCGATAACCCAATCCTCCTGACCCCTGGGCCGGCACCCGGCGGCGCGAGTACCCCTTTTGGCGGCCTCGCGCGTCGCAACCCTACGACCAAACATTGTCTCGCACACACCCACGATCACGTCAGCGCCCATGATGGCACCGGCTGTTACTGGGTTAAACTCACGCCTGTCACTCCGCGCCATTCTTGGGATCACCAGTAACTGAGCATTGGCCTTGGCGTTGATCCCAGCAATCAGGCAGGCCTCAGCGATCTCCATGTCGGTCCAGGTATCGGCCAGGATCAAGAGGTTCTCACCTGGCTTGACCTGTGCCATTTTCCGCACGACGACTTTTCCAAACTCACCCCATCTATAAACTGCCATTTTACTATATACCTCCTATACATAAGAATAGCATCTGACTAAGGAGCTGTTAAGAAATAGCTTCCCGTTTTAGCTCAGAGCAGTAGAAACAGGACAACGGCTGCAAAGGCAAGACCA
>DAOVXM010000084.1 GCA_030636125.1 Chloroflexota bacterium
CCATCCCTTCCATTTCGGTATTTGATGAATTATTCTCCACCTTGGGCTTCCTCCTGAAGATTTTCAGACTCTTGTTCTGTTTTAGCTTGTAAGCGAGAGGTGGCAGTTTTCACGACCCAAAACATTACCACCAATGTAATAGGCACACTCAGCACCATGAGACCTACGGTAATCATCGGTTTTGTTTGAAACCTGCTATCCAGCCACAATCCACCAAAAAGGGCTCCTACCACAATCAATAGGGTCAAGCAGCCCACCTGCCCCGCGACCACAGCCAACGTGAGATTAAATGCGTATTGGGCGCGGTTTTTCTCAGGTTGATTGCTGCTCGGGCTCATGGTTAGCAAATTGTATCACAAGCGACAAAAATTAGTCAATTCTTGTCAGAATATCGCTGCCGAGGCAGTGTCTGTTATACCAAACCACGGAGCCATTATCGTACCTACAAGGATAATCCCGATGACAAGCACCACTAACGCAAAGGTATAAGATCTAGATACTGGCAATGGCTTATCCTCATCCTCTGATCGATATAGATAAACCACCTTTAGAACCGATAAGTAGTAGTACAAGCCTATGATTGCATTTAGCACGCCTATTACTGCTAACCAAATCAAATTTGCATCTATAGCGGCTGCAAATACCGCAAATTTAGCCACAAATCCACCAAAAGGAGGCATTCCTGCTAACGATAAGAATACAACCAGGATGGCTAGCGCCATCCAAGGAGAACGCCGACTCAAACCAGCGTATGCGGAGATCTCGTCCGATCCAGCAATCCGACCAAATGTTATCACGATACCGAAGGCAGCCAGGTTAGTGATGATATAAACAAA
The DNA here is from genome assembly GCA_030636125.1 of Chloroflexota bacterium. The sequence goes on from DAOVXM010000084.1 coordinate 837, forward strand.
TAGGTAAAATACCATGCTTGAAACGCCCTGTTGGGACACAACTGCTATACCGATCAGTGCGTATCCGGCGTGGGCAATTGAGGAATAAGCCAGCATCCGTTTGATATTTTTTTGTGCTAGGGCAATGGCATTGCCCAGAGTCATGGTCGCCACCGAAATGGCTGCTATCACAGCCCCCCAATAAGGCGCGATTTCTGGGAATGCTGCGAAAAGTACACGCACTAGCACCGCAAATCCAGCTGCCTTGGAAGCTGTTGACAAGAAACCGGTCACGTGGGATGGAGCTCCTTCATAAACATCTGGCGCCCAAAAATGCAGTGGTACGGCCGATATTTTGAAGCCAAAGCCCACTAATACCAATAATAAGGTTCCCAATAAAACCCAGACCGATATTTGACCCATCTGCGCTTCCTGCCCGAGGGCGTAGATATTCGTTGTGCCTGTAAAACCATAAAGGAGGCTAAAACCATATAACATAATCGCCGAAGTCATCGCTCCGAATATGAGATACTTGAAACCTGCCTCTGTAGATTTGTCATCTTGCTTAAGGAAACCGGCCAATACATAGAGTGGTATTGCAGTAGTTTCTATTGCCAGATATAGCATAATTAAATCTGCTGAGGCAGCCATTAAGGACATACCCAGCGTAGAAACCAACATCAGAAAATAAAATTCACCACGATTCCCGATCTTGGGCAATCCTACAGAGAATAAGGCTGTGATCGCTGCTGCGAATAAGAACATTATCAAAAAGAAGAAGCCCATCCAATCCTGACGCAGCATTCCCCCCCATATCAAGCGTGGTTCCGATTCGGGACGCGCAGCAAACAGGCTCACACCGATGATAAATGCCAATCCACCCGCAGTCACCCAGCCCAAATTTCCTCGTCCGCGATCAGATAGGACTAGGTCCAGAACGAGCACTAATACTGCCAGACTCAATAATAATATTTCCGGCAATATCGCTAAAACCATCGACATATCAAAGCTTCCCGAAAACACTTACGCACCTCCCAGTAGGCGCATGATATTGTTCACGCCTGACTCAACTAGCGGAACCATTACTGATGGGTAGACCCCGATACTAATCAAAATTACCGAAAGCAAGACAAGAGCTACCTTATCCAACACTCTTACATCATGGGCGTGATCCTCAAATTCATCAGGTATATCACCAAAGAATACCTTTCCAATAATTCGGATAATATACGATGCCGTTATTACTATTGAGATAATAGCAATTACTGCAATCCAAGGCGTTGTCTGCCAAACACCCATAAATATCGGAAATTCCGCAATAAATCCAGAAAATCCTGGCATACCCATAGATACGAAACCACCCACAATGAAGGCGAAAGCCACTAACGGCATAACCTTTTTAAATCCCCCCAATTTTGGAATTTCACGCGTATGAACCTGATCGTATACCATTCCAACCACAGCAAAAAAGAGAGCTGTCATCACACCATGGGAGAACATTTGCATACCTGCACCGACAAAACCATCTCGAGACAATGTTGCAAATCCCATTAACACCAAGCCCATATGAGAAACTGAAGAAAACCCAATAACATATTTAAAATCGGTTTGCACCATAGCAATATAAGCGCCATATACCACATTAACTAGAGTCAAGATGATGATTATTGGCATCCAGAATTTGGCACCCTCAGGCATAAGCATAATACCTACTCTCAACGCAGCAAATGCTCCCAATTTCATCAACACCCCTGCATGGAACATTGAAACTGCCGTTGGTGCAGCAACATGACCATCCGGGCTCCAGTTGTGGAAGGGGAAAATACCGCCCAATACAGCAAATCCAATGAAAACTAATGGAAACCAAATCTGTTGGAATAACAAGGAGAAGCCAGCGTGCTCCAAAGCTAGCATGTCAAATGTCCGTATTCCAGCAGCATAGTACATTGCCAGTGCTCCGACTAATGCGGCCATCGAGCCGATAAAAAGATAAAGGGTCAGCTTCATGGCTGCGTATTCGCGAGTCACTTTCCAACCCCAGATGGCGATCAGCAAATACATAGGGAACACAGCAATTTCGTAGAAGAAAAATAACATAAACAAGTCTAGTGCTACGAAAACGCCGAACACTCCCGTCGCCAGGATGAACAAGAAGGCAAAAAACTCTCGCGGCCGGTCATCTATTCCCCAGGAGATCAATACGCCGGTAAACATGACCACACCTGTCAGTAACACTAATGGTGCGTTCATTCCGTCAAGGCCGACATAATAAGATATACCCATTTGCGGTAACCAGGCATATCTCTCAATAAATTGATAACCACCAACGTGGATATCATAGGAAAAATAAGCCCAGACGGAAAGGAATAGCGCAAATGTGGCAGCAGCCAGGGCAGCCATCCGAATTTCAGTCTTGCGCTCCCCAGGGATAAATAAAATGAGCAACCCTGCCACGATCGGAGTAAAGACGATAACACTCAAAATTGGAAATTGCATTCGTCACCTCGAAGTTGGTGATTTATATAAATCTAAACCGTATCTCCAACTACCTGATGAAAAAGTTTTCGAAGAATATTAAAACTGCCACATCACAGCTTGATTGATAACGTTTAATATCCAAGCTGGCCAGACACCAATCAATAACATCAAAACCATCAATGGGGCGATAACGAATATCTCACGCGCCTTAATCTCGCTCATGATACCGACCCACTTTTCGTTTATAGGTCCATGCAAAACATTTGTGATTCCTTTGAGGATATAAGCGCCCGTGAAGAGCAGCCCGATCATCGCCAGAGCCGTATAGAATGTAAAGACTGGCCAGGCACCTCTAACTACCAGGAACTCGGATATGAAACCATTCAATCCTGGTAAACCTAGCGAAGCCATCGACGTAAATATCAAGATTCCGCCATATACAGGTACAAGTGGCCAAAGTCCACCATACTCATCCAGGTTACGTGTATGCGTACGTTCGTAGACCACCCCCACCAGGAAGAACATTCCCGCAGCTGACAAGCCATGATTGAACATTTGTAATACGGCACCCTCTAAAGCTATCGTAGCATCCGGAGTACCGGTCGCAAAGGCTGCCGCAGCGATGCCCAAGACCACAAACCCCATATGATTGACCGACGAATAGGCAACCAGACGTTTAAAATCATTCTGCCCATAAGACGCGAAAGCTCCGTGAATGATAGAGATTACTGCTAGTAAAGCCAAAGCTCCAGCATAATATTTCGATTCTTGTGGATAGAGTGGAAGAACTAAACGGATAAAACCGTACGCTCCCAATTTGAGCAGTACTCCAGCCAATATCATTGAGCCAGCAGTAGGTGCCTCAGTGTGAGCATCAGGTAGCCAGGTATGAAAAGGCCAAATCGGCACCTTTACTGCAAAGGCTATCACGAAAGCCCAAAAGGCGAGAGTTTTTAATGCACCAACAGAGATACTCAAAGTCCCTAACGACATGGTAAATTGAGAATCATTTAAGATCGGCCAAATTTCAAATAACCTCGTCAGGTCATAGGTACCGGCTACAACTCCGATCATTTGGATGGCCAGTAATAAGCCTAGCGATCCTGCCATTGTCATAAGCATGAACTTGTATGATGCATAAGTGCGAGATTTAATTTTACGTCCACCCCAAATTTCACGTTCACCCTTCTGGCTGCCCCACTGGTTGATCAAGAAATACATTGGAACCAGGCCGAACTCCCAGAAAACAAAGAACAGTAACAAGTCCAACATCAAGAAAACGCCTAACATCCCCATTTCCAACATGAAGAAAAGGATCAGATACGCTTTAATATTTTCCTTGATGTTGAAGGAGGCTAGAATTGTAAGAGGTGTCAACATGGCGGTTAAAAGGACCATCGTTAAGGAGATGCCATCCACACCTACATGATAGGAGGAATTTACTGCCGAATACCATATCGCCCTTTCCTGAAACTGAAAGCCAGGGCGAGCAGGTTCAAACCAATACCACAACAGTATTGACAGTGCGAGAGGAACCAGGCTTAGGATTAATGCCGCCCATTTTAATAATTTTTCCTGCTCGCGTGGTAGAGTCCACACGATCACTGCTGCTAATACAGGTGTAAATAATATGAGCGTAAGCAAGTGATTATAGAGAAATTCCATCATCCGCTCCTAAATCCGAAACCCAACTTATGGTTTGAAGACTAGTAGATAGTAGACCAAAACGCTGAATGCTGCTATCGTAACAAGACCAGCGATCATATACTGTTGTACACGTCCAGTCTGGATCATTCTCAGTGCTCGACCAACGCGTTTCGTTCCCTCACCAACAAAATCGGCAAACCCATTGATGATTGGAATATCAATATAATTTCGAAAGAAACTCCCGATGGCAACGGAAATTCGACCTAATGAATGGATAAACCCATCGATGACCCGGCGATCCATCCATAAATATGAGAAGGTCCTTGATATCCAATATGAAGGTCTTACAAACAAGAAGTCATACAGCTCATCAAGATAATACTTGTTCTTGAGAAGAGTGTAAATTGGACCAAGAGCTTTTGACAGTGGGTCCTGGGCACCTGCCGGGAAATTTCGATAAACAGCCCAACCCAAGAATAAGCCACTTAATGCCACAACTATCGAGGTTAATAATGGAACATAATTAAATGCAATAGCTTCCGGATGTTCTCTTAGCGTGCCGCCAACGAAACCGTGAAACCAGTTAGCTATAAGCCCACCAATACCCGGGAAACCTTCGGGGATTCCTAACCAACCAGCGACGACACCAAACACCGCTAAAATGATCAACGGAGCCGTCATCGTCCACGGACTCTCATGAGCGTGTTCCGCTTCCTCAGTTCGAGCTTTTCCTAAGAATGTAAGCGTAATTTGGCGCATCGTGTAAAACGCAGTAATTAACGCTGCCAACGCGAGTGTGATAAACACCAACCATTGCCGATCAGCAAATGCGTCAGATAATATTTCATCCTTCGACCAGAAACCTGCGGTTAATACGGGAAAGCCGGACAATGCCAGACCACCAATAAGAAACGTCCAAAATGTTATTGGCATTTTCTTTCTTAGTCCACCCATATTGAACATATCGCTCGGGTCAATATGTTTATCTGTATGCATAATCCCATGTTCCATACCATGGATAACTGATCCAGAGCCTAGAAACAAAAGCGCTTTGAAAAATGCATGAGTTACTAGGTGAAATGCTGCTGCTATATAGGCACCGATGCCTAACGCTGCGAACATATATCCCAATTGTGAGATGGTGGAAAACGCCAGCACTCGTTTGATGTCATTTTGGGCAAGAGCTATAGAAGCGGCGAAGATGGCTGTAAATGTTCCGACAACTGCGATTACGATCATCGTTGGGGTTGGTTCACCATGAACCATCCCCGCAGAGATTATTGGAAAAACGCGTATGGTCATATAGACACCTGCAGAGACCATAGTCGCGGCATGGATCATTGCCGAGACAGGGGTGGGACCCTCCATAGCATCTGGTAACCATACATGTAATGGGAACTGCGCCGATTTTCCAACTGCACCAATGAAAAGTAATAACCCGATTAATCCAGCCGCAGTTAATCCAAAAACGGGAGTGATCGTTGATGACAATCCATGCAAGACTTCCTCACTGAACACGACACTGTAACTTAATGATCCAGTTGCCGAGTAAAGGAAAGCAATACCTAAGAGCATGAATACATCGCCTACACGTGTTGTCATGAAAGCTTTGATCATTGCTGACCGTGCTGAGGGTTTGCCATACCAAAAACCGATTAATATGTATGAACACAAACCCATAATCTCCCACCCCATGAACAAAGTCAGCAAATTGTCACTGACAACAAGCAGGTACATACCAAAAGCAAACAAACTAATAAAGGCAAAAAAGCGAGCGTACATTGGTTCGATTGAAAGCACCTTGAAACTACGCCCATGCTCATCCTTTACGGCTGCACCATGGGGCGGTAAACCTGGTCGATCATGATCACCTTTTGGTTGGCCATAATTATGGTAACCAACGCTATAGATGAATATCATCAATATCGTCCACCCTGCGAAAAACATAGTTACCGCGGAGAGAGGGTCAATCCATACACCGATTTGAAACCAAGTATCTCCGGTCGGGAACCAGGGAATTGACACGGTAAATGGGTGCTGGCCAAAGTGCTCACTCTGGAAAGCCTGCCACATGACAATCATTGCTCCCAACCATGAAAGGAAAGCAGCTCCGATGGCGATCCAATGGCTGAAAGCTTTGGTCCGATTTGTGAACAAAACTATCAGAAAGAATGCCAGGAGAGGCGGTAAGGGGATAAGCCATACTATTGTTTCAATGGTCATATATATCCTCGAATAAGGCTTAAGTGTTTATCTATACGCACAGCTTTCTAATGCCTCAACATATCGATTTCATCCGCCACGATCGTGGTGCGACGGCGATAGATCGAAAGGATTAATGCCAGGCCTACTGCGACTTCTGCTGCAGCTACTGCGAAAACCATAATAGCAAATACCTGCCCTGTAATGTCATCTGGTGTTCGATAACGCCAGAATGCGACCAAGTTCACATTCACGGCATTCAGCATTAGTTCGACACCCATCAATATCGCGATTGCATTTTTGCGAGCCATCACGCCAAATAACCCAATACAAAACAATGCCGCGGCAAATATCAGGTACCAAGAAAGGGGTATCATGATTCTTCTTGACCTCCATTTCTATCCCATGCAATATATATCGCACCAATTAAAGCGGCTAACAAAAGCACTGATGCAACCTCAAATGGTATCAAAAATGCATTTGGAGCAACCAGCGCTTGACCTAACTGGCTGATCGGGTCAGTATCAGGGCTGATTGGGGACGTCAAACTAGATATTCCAGGCCAAGAATACAAAATGGAAGCTAATCCAGCGAACAATACAACCCCTATTAGGAGCGCCCATGGCCAGTTTCGGTTTGTTTGCGATTCACTAAAGTCCGCTATGTTTCGAGTCATCATTATCGCGAAAATCATTAGAATGGCAATCGCCCCTATGTAGATGACAACTTGTGCTACAGCCAAAAAACCAGCATTGAGCAATACGAAAAATACGGCTATTCCAAACAAAGAAAGGATTAGCCATAATGCCGCGTGGATCATGTTCCTTGTTGTGACAACCATCAACGCAGCACCTAAAGTCACAATAGCAGTTATTAGAAAAATGATTTGTATAGGAGTCATATATTCACTCTACTTCTAAGAAGTCGTAGATACTGGTGGTTGTATCGGCGTTGTAGATGAATTCTCCGGTGTTGCCGTTGGTTGAACTTCTGCCACACGCTGACGCTCAATTCGAGCACGTGAACGTAATATCAACACTGTTATCCAGATAATTACCAGATTTGCGCCAAGCATAACACTTGTATAGACCAAGGTTGGAGAATTGATTAATACTTTATCCAAAATGGCTGTTACCATCAAAACAACCAGTGCTAACGGTGTTAGGAATTTCCAGTTAAAGCTGAGCATATGATCAATACGTATACGTGGCAGTGAATATTTCACCCACATGATCACCCAGTACAAGAAGAACGCCTTGATAAAGAAGTAAAA
>DAOVXM010000319.1 GCA_030636125.1 Chloroflexota bacterium
GAAGATCGATATCGTCTATCTTTGCCGAAAAATTATTATCCTGTTGACCCATTATGCAATATGCCTCTACGTGAGATACTCCACACAATATATAAAAATCTGTCACAGAAAGCAAGAACATGATAACAATTTATTATTATTATCGACCATTTTGTGCTAAAATGTCACAAATGATCGGATTTACATACTCAATTCGTTTAACCAGCAAACCATTATTGGATAAGTGATGGATTCGCATTCACTTGAAAGCAAGATACCCAATGTTCTGGACCAATCTCGACGAATTCTGGAACTTCCTCTGCACATATGTCCATGGCCACAGGGCAGCGGGGGTGAAAATGGCAGCCAGATGGGGGATTTTGAGGGCTGGGAACTTCGCCTTTCAATATGACGCGTTCGCGTTTCAAGTTGGGTTTTGGGAGCGGGATAGCAGACATGAGAGCTTGCGTATAGGGGTGTAATGCGTTCCGGAACAACTCTAACCTGGGTGCAAGTTCTACTATTTTTCCCAGGTACATCACTGCCACACGATCAGATATATGTTCAACCACCGAAAGATTGTGGGCGATAAAAAGATAGGTCAGGCCAAATTCATCCTGCAGGTCTTGGAGAAGGTTAAGTACCTGGGATTGGATCGAGACGTCCAAAGCGGATACTGGCTCATCACACACAATAAATTTGGGTCGTAGGGCGATGGCGCGCGCGATTCCGATGCGCTGCCGTTGTCCACCTGAGAACTCGTGAGGATACCTGTGGGCGTGGTAGGGCTCAAGGCCGACCCGATGGAGCATATCCATTACCAATTCTGAACGTTCATTTGGCGTGCCAATTTTATGGATTTTGAGGCCGGCCATGATCGAATCGCTTATCGGCCTACGGGGGTTGAGTGAAGCATACGGATCCTGGAAGATGATTTGCATATTCCGGCGCATAGTCTTCAACTCGTTTTTTGTTAAGGAAAATATATTCTGACCGTCAAACTCGACATCACCGCTTGTAGGTTCGTGCAAATGCAGGATTGTACGACCAATTGTTGATTTACCACAGCCAGATTCTCCGACTAGACCGAGTGTTTCTCCCTCCCTGATCGTAAATCCAACGCCATCAACAGCCTTTATCCAATCGATAATCTTTCTGAGAATCCCTCCTCGAACAGGGAAGTGTTTATAAAGGTCCTTTACAACAACCAATTCCCGGTTATTACCTTCTAATATTCCAGTTTTTGTACTCAGATTTTGTTCACTCATCTTTTTATTTCAAAAAATTTGGCATTAATCTACCGATATAGGAGCTAAATGCTCATCTGAACTTACGTATAGCCAGCAGCGTACGGCATGATCGGCCTTAACAGAACTCAGCTCGGGAATTCGCATTGAACAGATAATCAGTTCGTGGTTAACTCGTGCGCGACAGCGTGGTGCAAACCTGCATCCGGGTGGCAGATCGATCAGGCTTGGTACGTTACCGTCAATGACCTCAAGGCGTTCTTGATGTTCTCCCAAAATAGGTATAGATTCAATCAGACCTTGGGTGTAAGGATGTAGGGTCTGCTCGAAGATATTGGTCACATCTGATTGTTCAACGATTTGACCCGCGTACATAACCGCCACTCGATCCGCGATTTCAGCAACCACTCCCAAGTCATGAGTGATGATAATAATAGCGGTATCTATCTGGTTGCGTAATTCACGCATCAAATCTAAGATCTGAGCCTGAATGGTTACATCGAGCGCGGTTGTTGGCTCATCTGCAATCAAGAGTTTCGGGCTCAGTGCGAGCGCCATGGCGATCATCACCCGTTGAGCCTGTCCGCCAGACATCTCGTGTGGATAGCAATGGGCCTTCTGGTCAGGATCAGGTATGCCGACTATGCCGAGCAGTTCAACTGATCGATCCCAGGCCTCGGTCTGGTCCATATCGGTGTGGATCTGAAACACTTCAGTCAGTTGCTCGCCAACAGTGAACACGGGATTTAAGCAGGATTGGGGCTGCTGGAAGATCATCGAGATGTGATTTCCGCGGATCTTTTGTATATCAGTTTCTGAGATAGTCCTCAGATCCAGGCTATCGAAAATCACTTCTCCATTGATAATCTTCCCAGGAGTTCGAATTAACCTCATAATTGAAAGAGCGGTTACGCTTTTTCCACAACCGGATTCACCGACAAGTCCAAGAACTTCACCCCGCTGGATTTGAAAATCAACACCATCTACGGCCTTTACTACCCCTTCCTCAGTGAAAAAGTGTGTTTTAAGTCCAGATACTTCAAGCAAGGATTGAAAACTGTTGTTTACCAAAATGTTAGTCCGAAAGAATGAAATATTATGTCATGAGAAATCCCAAACATAATACTACTCCTCAATTTTGGCAAAAACCTTATACGGATCGAGTGCATCTCGCAGTCCATCTCCAATGAAGTTGATTGAAATTATCGTAAAAAAGATCATCAAACCTGGAAAAATTGCTAACCAGGGATATTCAATTAAGTGCCCCTGCGCACTATTTAACAAGTTGCCCCAACTCGGTGTGGGCGGCATAATGCCAAACCCCAAAAAAGATAATCCCGATTCTTCCATAATCGCATATCCGACTTCCAATGTGGCTTCAACGATGATGGGTCCAAAACCGTTGGGTAAGATTTCGCCTACCATGATCCGCGGATCGGATGCGCCTAAAGCCCGGGCGGATGTGACATATTCCATCTCTCGAAAGGTTAGAAAAATTGCCCGCACCAATCGAGCAACTGTCGGCCAGGAAAGGATACCTATGACAACAGCGATGGTCATCACATTGTTGCTCTTTACGAATGGTAATTCGGTACTACGCAATATGGCGCTCAACAAAATCAAGATAAGCAGTGAAGGCAGGGAGAGGACAGCATCGATGATTCGCATCAGGATGTTGTCTATCCATCCTCCAAAATAACCAGCGATCCCACCAACAGGGACTCCGATGACCACCGTTATCGCCATAACCATCACGCCCACAAATAAGGAAACTCGCCCGCCATAAAGACAGCGTGTAAGCAGGTCTCTCCCCAATCCATCCGTTCCGAAAGGATGCTCGAGTGAAGGAGGTTGGTACCGATTTTTTATATCCGATTTTTCGGGGTCATATGGCGACAAAAATGCGAATGTTATACTCAAGACAATAATGAATAAAACTACAGAGCCAACCAGTGCACCTGGGTGACGACGAAAACGCCGCCAGGCGATAGTGGTCATTGTCTCAGGAGGCCTGAAATCTTTACTTTTATCCAAGCCTATAGCGGTGTTGCTTGTGTTGATGCTCACCACCAGGTTACTTTACTTTGACTATTCATACCGAACTCGAGGATCTAAAAATCCATAAGCAATGTCGGCTAATAAATTGCTGAGCATTACGATGGCCGCGCCAATTATCAGAACCGCTAACAATATAGGGTAATCTCGATCTGTGGCGGCATCATAGTACAACCGCCCCATACCGGGCCACGAAAAGATCAGCTCAACATATAGCGCACCTGCAAAAATATATGGGAAATCCAAAGCAAACATGGTTACCAGAGGGATCAACGCATTTTTTAAAGCGTGCTTGTAGAGAACGAGTCGTTCAACTTGCCCTTTTGCGCGTGCCGTACGGATGTAATCCTGGTTGATCACATCCAACATGCTGGAGCGTAAAAATCGGGAGTACCAGGCAACCCAGCTCACCATGCCCATCGTCACCGGGAGAATCAGGTGCCAAATCCGATCCCGGATCGAGAATTCCTCACCTAATGTATACATGCCACCGGGTGGAAACAGGGGTTCACCAGTAATTGGATTATTTAACGTAGCGTAAAAAACTAGAATAAGAAGTAGGCCCAGCCAAAATTCGGGGATAGCCTGACCCATGAATGAAAGTGTGGTGGCGGTAAGATCAAATTTGGAATATTGTTTCACCGCCGAAATGATGCCAATTGGGATTGCAACTATACCGACAACAATAAGTGTCACGGTCATTAAATATATCGTATTTGGCAATCTATCAAGTATTTCGCCGATAACCGGTGCACGGGTGCGGTAGGAAAAGCCAAAATCTCCACGTAAAACGCCTTTACGGGTACCATAGCCGTCTGGGATGTCATCTCCATCAGTGTCAACCTGCATCCAGTCATTGCCAATTAACCAGATGATGTATTGAACTGGCAAAGGTTTATCCAGACCAAATGACCGTCTGATCGCCTCTTTCTTTTCAGGCGGTATTCGATTAGAGCGCGAATACGCACTCATAGGTCCACCTGGGGCAATATTGACCAGTACGAAGAGAAAAATGCTAACGATTATCAACATTGGGATAGCTTGAATCAAGCGACGGACTATATATGTTCCCATGCACACTCCTATTAATAA
>DAOVXM010000208.1 GCA_030636125.1 Chloroflexota bacterium
ACCAACACCCGGGTATTCCCAGCCTGTTGGAAAAGTTTCTGGGGGAGGTGGTTCTTCTCCATTTTGAAGATCTTCCTCTCCGTATACATTAGTGGCATTCTCAGAAAGCACTCGCGCCCGTTCTGGAGGATAGATATCGTCTTGTGGAGATGGTTGGTCGTTTATTACTTTAACCGTGTCGTTAGAAACCTGCGTATTACCTGGGGAGGACGCTTTGTACTGAGCTGCATCAGTTGATAGAGTCACGTTAAAATCCCTCGTAACTTTGTCAACCAACACTTTAGGTTCAGCGCCCGTGGGATCTACACGCCCCTCTACCAGTACGATATTATCGTATTCGATGAGCTCGGATACCTTGGCCCAGGTTCTTGGAAAGATAACCAAATCGATCGTGCCCTGTAAATCCTCCAGAGTGGCAAAAGCCATCGGTCTACCAGCTTTACTTTGATGGTGGCGGATGCGGACGATTAATCCCGCAACCCGCACACGTTCTTCTGCAGATGCTTCAGCGAGCTGGGCTGAAAAATGTGTAACCGCTTCAGTGAGATCATCCATTACAGGACTGAGGGGATGGTCAGACACATACAAACCGATCAGTTCACGCTCCCAGTTAAGCACCTCCCGCCGGCTTACTTCAGTTATTGCCTCAGGTAAGGAAATTTCATCTTTCATGCCTGTGTGCTCACCAAATAGGCTCAGCTGCCCCATATCAATTGCCCGAAAATGGGAAGAGCTCACCAATACTATCCGATCGATACCATCTAGAAGTGCGATGCGTGATCCGAAACAGTCCAATGCTCCCACCCGGATCAGGCATTCTAAAGCTCGTTTGCCTACCTGACGCAGGTCTACCCGGTGGACGAAATCGTTGAGATCAGCGAAGGGCAGCTCACCTCGTCCTTCAAGGATGGCATCAACTGGGCCTTGCCCAACATTTCTAACCGCGCCCAGGCCAAAACGAATCGTGGAGGTATCATCCGCATGGTCTTCAATAGTGAAACCCCATCCACTGTGGTTTATGTCGGGTGGCTCAACAGCAATTCCCATCCGACGACAATCGGCCACATAGAGAGCAACCTTGGCACTATCGTTCAAATTGACCGATAATAAAGCCGTCATGTATTCCACAGGGTAATGAGTCTTGAGGTAAGCAGTTTGTACAGCAATTATTCCATAATCAGCCGCATGTGCCTTGTTGAAACCGTACCTTGCAAACTCCTCCCAATCGTCAAAGATATCGCATGCAGTATCCTCAGGAATGCCATTATTTATCGCACCCTGAACGAATTTCTCTCGGTGTTTTTGAAGCTTCTCTTTTTGCTTCTTCGCGACAGCTTTGCGCAGGTCATCCGCCTCCGGCGCAGAGTACCCTGCCAGATCCATCACAGCAAACATCAGCTGTTCCTGGTAAACAGGGTATCCATAAGTTTCTTGGAATATTGGCTCAAGCTTGGGGTGACGGTAAGTCACTTCTTCTTCCCCATGCATACGCTGGATATATCCAGGAATAAAATCCATTGGACCAGGACGGAAAAGAGCTACCATCGCAATAACATTCGCTAGCTCATTGGGTTTCATTTGCATTAACCAGCGGCGCATGCCCGAACCCTCGACCTGGAATACACCAGCCGTCTCTCCACGCCCAAGGAGATCATACGTCTCAGGATCATCAACTGGAATATTGCCTAGAGTGTATCTCACCCCATGTCGCTGGTTAATCAAATCACAAGCCTGTGCCATGATAGTTAGCGTTGAGAGGCCAAGGAAATCAACCTTTAGTAACCCAAGCGAATCCAAGATGGACATCTCGAATTGGGTGACCGTCTTAATCGGGCTATCTTCTGCCGAGGCCCCTGTTGGACGGTGAAGTGGAATATATTCAATAGTTGGCTTGTCAGTAATGATTACCCCGGCTGCGTGAGTGCCGGCATTACGCACAACACCCTCCATATTCGCGGCAGTGTCAATCAAATCACGGATATAGGAGGCAGATTCGTAAGCTTGCTTGAACTCTGAGACTTCTTCGATAGCTTGATTTATTGACACTGGCTTGCCGGGAATATTCGGAACCATCTTAGCAACACGATCCACTTCGTTTAGTGGAATATCCATAACCCGGCCCACATCCCGGATTGCCGCCCTGGCTCCCAAAGTACCAAAGGTAATTACCTGAGCCACTTTGTCGTGCCCATATTTTTGGGCGGTGTACTCCATCATCTCAGCGCGCCGGTCATCTCGAAAATCGAGATCAATATCGGGCATTGAGATCCGCCCCGGATTCAAGAATCGCTCGAATATCAAGCCGTGCTCAATAGGATCCACCAGAGTAATATCTAATGTGTATGCCACGATTGAACCAGCAGCCGAGCCACGCGCGTTATACCAGATACCTTGCTCGCGAGCGTAACGGCACATATCCCAAACGATGAGGAAATACGTATCAAATCCCATCTGGTGAATGATATCCAGCTCGTAATCCAGGCGTTCTATAACCTCTGGATCTTTGGCACGAGAACTATAGCGCCGTTCCAAGCCTACTTCACATAACTCCCGCAGATAATTGTCAGCTGTATAGCTCGGAGGAACATCAAAATTTGGGAGACGATATCCTTTGAAGCCCAGGTCAATATTGCAACGTTCAGCGATGAGTAAAGTATTGCTGATCGCCTCCGGAACCTCTGGAAATAATGAAGCCATATCGTCAGGGCTGCGCAAATAATAGGAATTATCGGTCATGCGCATGCGATTAGGATCGCTCAACACACAGCCTGTCTGGATGGCAAGCAGGATATCCTGGAAGCGCGCATCCTCTAGATCCACATAGTGCACGTCGTTTGTGGCAACAAAGCGACTATTGTAGTGTCGTCCAAGGTCAATCAGGTTTTTATTGATACTTGCTAAATCCTTGATATCGTGAGATTGCAGTTCTAGGAAGAACCTCTCCGCGCCAAAAACATCATAGTACCAATCCAACTGTCGACGAGCAGCATCCAGATTTCCTTCTCGTATATATCGAGGAATTTCAGCAGACATACAACCCGACGTGCAGATCAACCCCTCAGCATGTTGAGCCAGGAGTTCGTGATCAACACGTGGGTAATAATAAAATCCGTCAAGTTGAGCTGCACTTGCTAATTTAAGCAGGTTTTTATAACCAATTTCGTTCTCAGCTAAGAGAAGCAAGTGTGAAGATCTCTTATCCAATTGAGGGACGCGGTCATGCATACCACGTGCTGCCAAATATGCTTCAACACCAATGATCGGTTTAATACCTTCAGCCGTGGCGGCATTGTAAAAGTCGATCACGCCAAACATCGAGCCATGATCTGTCAGGGCCATGGCAGGCATCTCCATCTCTTTGGCACGTTTAATCAGCTTTTTAATATTACTGAAGCCATCGAGCAGAGAATATTCAGAGTGGACGTGAAGGTGAACAAAGGACATGAAAAAAGATCAAATGGATAATAAATCGATTGGTTAACAAGTTCTAAGCTTATTTCGATTAGGGGATACCCCCAGCCTCCTAATTCTAAACCAACACACTATCAGTTGCATAAATTATAGCACGTTGAAGCAGAAAGAACCTGACTGTAAACTTAAAAAATTCGTCACAACGAAATAATTTAACATTCCTTGACTGTATCCAACTCCCCATTTTTACCAAACAACTCAGATACTATCCGAAACCTCCCTACACTAACAATATTCTAATATGCCTATGCTATAATCGCACGAATGAGGTAACTTATTATGCTGAAAAAAATTGTTAAAGTTATCGGTGGCGACCCGAATAAGCGCGAAATCGAAAAATACTCGGATGTTGTTAACCAAATCAACTCGCTCGAAGGGCAGTTTGAATCATTAAGCGAGCAGGCTCTGCGTGACAAGACAATTGAACTAAGGTCACGCTTAAATAATCGGGAAACGCTCGACGATATGCTACCTGAAGCATTCGCCGTTGTTCGCGAGGCTAGCAAACGCACCATTGGCTTACGTCACTTTGATGTGCAGTTAATTGGCGGGATTGCCTTACATCAAGGCAAAATCGCTGAGATGCGAACTGGCGAAGGCAAGACCTTGGTTGCCACCCTACCCCTCTACCTTAACGCTTTAACTGGTAGAGGGGGGCATCTAGTTACGGTGAATGACTACTTAGCCCGTCGTGACGCGCGTTGGATGGCACCGATATATCACATACTTGGCCTGAGTGTCGGCGTTTTGCAAATGGCATCCCGTACCGAAAATGGTAAAAAAGCCTTTATAGTCGACCTGGAACGAGAATCCCCCCATGAAGATCAACACCAATTGCAGATGGTGCCCCGGCGTGAGGCCTATGCTGCCGATATCACCTATGGCACAAACAGCGAATTCGGTTTTGACTACCTGCGCGATAATATGGCGATGCGCCTGGAAGACCGGGTACAGCGCAGCCACCACTACACCATCATCGACGAGGTGGATAATGTACTGATCGATGAAGCGCGCACACCATTAATCATATCCGGACCCGCACAAGATGAGGCTGAATGGTATGTGAAAATGGCCCAAGTGGTAAAACAATTACGACCTGGAGATTATGAAGTAAGCGAGAAAGACCGTAATATCACCCTGACAGAGTTGGGTGAGACCCATATCGAAGAATTGCTCGGAATGCCCCTGAGAGACCCTGATCGTCCGGAGGACGTGACACCCGAACAAGCCCGCATGTTAGGTTATCTTGAGCAAGCCCTACGAGCCCAACACCTATTCCGGCGTAATAAAGACTATTTAATACAAGCCAGCAAAGTGGTTATCATTGACGAATTTACCGGTCGTCTTATGCCAGGTCGGCGCTGGTCTGACGGACTGCACCAAGCCGTGGAAGCTAAAGAAGGTGTGCGCGTCCAGGCTGAGAACGTCACATACGCCACGATCACTATTCAAAACTATTACCGAATGTATGAAAAGCTCTCTGGCATGACCGGTACAGCGGTCACTGAAGCAGAAGAGTTTGACACTATCTATAAGCTTGATGTACTTGCCATTCCAACCAATCTTGAATTCCTGGCTTCTCGCGTTGAATCCGACATGGAAGAGATCGAAGACCGTGATGAACAGGGGTACAAATTCATTTACTACGCACGATCCGACGATCCCCAAAAAGAACAAATATTTTGGAAGCGCAAGGATTATCCGGATATCGTATACCGCACCGAAGAATCCAAACTGCGCTCACTCACCCAGGAGATCATGGAATACCATGTCATTGGCAGGCCAATTCTTTTGGGGACGACCTCGGTTGAACTCTCCGAAAAAATCTCTGCTCGCTTGCGGGCGGAACCGATCCGTCGACTAGCCCAAGTGTTAATTATCCGCCAGACCTGGTTTGACGTAAACGAACGCATAGAAGATGGTCGCCAAGTCGATGAACTACAATTTCTCAACGCGCCCTTATCCTTATTGATCCCTTCAGAACTCCGCAAAATGGCCCGGGAATTGGAAATTTCCTTCAATCCAGAAGACCCTCAGAATCTTAAACGTTTGATGTCTATCCTAGAATTGACACAGATTGA
>DAOVXM010000358.1 GCA_030636125.1 Chloroflexota bacterium
AGTTTCAACATAACCCTGATCAGCGGCTTGGCGACGCGTATCATCCAGATAGCTCTTGATCGCTGGGAATTGCCTGAAATAAGAATCAACGAATTCTTCAGCCTCTGCCAAGGTTAGATCTGTCGTGCGCATTAAACCAAAAGCACTCATGCCATAAATCAAACCGAAGTTTACAGCCTTAGCATGCCTCCGTTGCTCTTTGGTGACGTTCTCCAAAGTCACGTTATAAATTGCAGCAGCTGTGGTTGCGTGAATGTCTTGACCAGCACGGAACGCCTCCAGCATAGCTTCATCTCCAGCCATGTGCGCCACAATGCGCAACTCAACTTGTGAATAATCCACAGCTAATAGACGGAAACCAGGGTCAGCTACGAACCCCCGACGCACTCTTCGCCCCAACTCAGTACGTATGGGAATATTTTGTAAATTAGGGTTAGAGGAGGCAATCCGGCCCGTCACAGAGCCAGTCTGGTTATAAGAGGTATGCACCCTACCGGTTGTTGGGTTTATTTGTAGCGGTAAAGCATCCACATAAGTGGATTTTAGTTTAGAGAGCTCCCGGTACTCCAGTACCCAATCAACAACAGGGTGTTTTCCTCGCAAGGCCTCCAGGACACCTACCGCCGTAGAATAGTATCCACTGGATGTGCGCCGGGTTCGATCAGGTGGGGTGATTTGCAAACGATCAAACAGCACTCTAGAAAGTTGCTGAGGGGAGTTCAGATTGAACGGTTCACCAACCGACTGGTAGACCTGTGTCTCGATCTCACCTAAACGGGTTCCTAAATCTGCGGACATTTCGGCCAAGAATTGAGTATCAAGAGCAATGCCAGCCATTTCCATATCAGCCAAGACTGTCACTAACGGCATCTCAATTTCCTCAAACAAATTCATTGCATGGCGCTCTTCCAGCTCTGATCGGAGTTGCGGCATCAATTGTAAGACAATGGCGGCATCCACTCCAGCATAGTCCGCTGCTTGGGCAATAGGCACATCCGCCATACTGATCTGTTTCTTGCCTTTGCCGATCAGCTCTTCGATGCTGGTCATATGTGCATTCAATCTAACCCAGGCCAGGTTCTTTAACCCTAAATTCCGTGAGGTTGGATTTATCAGCCACTCCGCAATCATCGTATCGAACGAAAGTGGATTTACACGTAATCCATAACGAGCGAGCAGGATATAGTCGTATTTAAGGTTATGCCCTACTTTTTGAAGATGTGAATCTGTTAATGGCTCTTTAAGCGCCTCAATTACAATATCAACAGGCAACTGCTTACCCAAATCAGGGAGGTGACCGACTGGTATGTAGTATCCATATTCACCATCAACAGACAAAGATATCCCTACCAATTCTGCGCTCATCTGGTCAGTAGAGGTCGTTTCTGTATCAAAAGCGACTACCTGAGCCGAACTCAAAAGGTCTACCAATTCACGTAAGGCATCGGGCGAATCCACAATGCTCGTTTGGACCTCACTCGCTGAAGATGTTGCTGGATGTTCCTGTCCGCCAAATAGAGATAGTTGTTGTCCTTCATCGGTAGGGCCTATCCCATAAGTTTTCATTAAAGCGGAAAGACGTGTCATCAAGCTGCGGAATTCCAGTTCCCGAAATAGAGCTTCGACTTGAGCGGGGTCGATGTGCTGGGGGCGAGCTTGCTCAAGATCAAGAGGCACTTGCAAGTCAGTAACAATCATTGCCAGTTCTTTACTCAAAAGAGCATTATCACGCCCAACTTCTAACTTTTTCTTCACGCTCGGAGAAAGATCTTCCAGGTGTGAATAGACACCGTCGAGATCATTATATGAAGCTAGCAAAGAAGTGGCTGTCTTTTTTCCAATTCCAACGACACCCGGTATATTATCGGATTTATCACCCACTAATGCCTTAAAATCCACCACCTGATCGGGTCGTACGCCAAGGTACACCTTCACATCCTCTGGCATAAAATCACGTGCATCGGATAAGGATTTTCCCGGCAAATTTACAATAATTCGATCTTCTACTAATTGCAGCAAGTCACGGTCACCAGTAATAATTTTTACACCATATCCTTGATCAACCGCTTGTCGGGCTACACTCCCCAACACATCATCTGCTTCATAATTTTCAACTTCCAGGCGTGGGATGTTGAATACGTCGACTACCTGGCGGATGCGCTCAATTTGTGGTCGTAAATCATCCGGCATTTTAGCTCGTGTGCCCTTGTAATCTGGAAACAAATCGTCCCGGAAGGTCTTTCCAGTATCAAATGCCACCGCTAGGAAATCAGGCCGGTCCTGTTCTAAGATACGCAACAACACAGACACAAAACCAAACACACCCGCTGTTGGTTCTCCAGTGCTGGTAGTAAAACCACTTCCACCACGCGTCAAAGCAAAATATGTTCGATAGGCCAAAGCATGGCCATCAATTAGGTATAACGTAGGAGGCATATGATACCTGATAGCTATTTATGCTGGAAATCTTGGTTTTGACGAGTCTGCTCAATAAAATCATCTATCAATTGACCAGGAAGCGTTTTCTGTCCACTAACCAACAAGTAACCCGGAGCCCAGAAATCACCCGAAGGATTCTCCCGAGCCAAGCGTGGAAATTCAGCAAAGATAAAGCGTGAGAGATGCTCGCGCATAACATGCAACATATATCCTGGTGACACCTTCGGTGGCATATGAGCAATCCACTGAAAAAAATCTGGATGTATTTCCAATGACTCAAGTCGCCAACCAAAAGCTAGAAATATATGCTTGGTGTAGCCAACCACTTGATCTGACAATTCGCCGGTAAGTTCGTGTCTCGGTAGGCGCGGGACCATCACGCAAGTATAATACAAGCTATACATTGAGGGAGACACGGACATAGCATCACCAGCAGTTACAGATTCACGTCCCTCAACAAAAACACCTTTTGGCTTTACCGATTGCGCTCCCTTTTGGATCTCTTCGATATTATTTTCGGTAAGATCCCTCTGCAAAGGGACTTCTATCGAAGGATCGATATGATCTGGTAGTGAATCACCATAAGATTTCGTTTCTTCTCTTGTCTCTGGTTGATCATCTTCTAAACCCGGATTGGCAAGCTTTTCTTCCTGGTTCACTTCATCAACCAAGTTACGCTGGCTTTTTGAGGATGTTCCTGGAGTTGGTGGAGGTACATCCTCACTGGAGAATAATGGCTTGGTAGTGACTTGTCTATCTGTATTTTCTCCGTTAACTGCGTTTAAGAAGTGTTCCTTAGTTTGACCCAGGTACGGCTCACGGACATCTGTACCCGGTGGTGATGCTAAAGCACTTGCCAGATAATTGGCTTGCGAACGTATTTGGCTAAACGGCATTTTGGCATCAAAGGCTAAGGCTAATACCATCGAGTTACTCAGACTTGTAGCGTAAAGCATATACTCACCGCCATCAACCGCTAAGTCCACAAAACGAACCAAGTCGCTTGATGTCTGCGGAGACCAATAACTCACCACACACTCAGTCAGCTCACGGGCAGCCGATTGGGATAACTGACCAGCGTATGCCCATAATTTGTCCCCACGCACAATCAACGCTGCCTGAGCTGCAGTGGACAATGATAGGCTTGCTAGATGTTGGGCAGCGCGAGTGATATCCTGCAACCAGGGAAGTCCATTAGAATGCTCATCCATGTTAACAGGCGGTTCAGCTCGATCAGCTATACCAGTATGCTCGGATATTTCGGGCACTCTCTTCTTAAGATCTACCAAATAAAACGGCTCAGAGAAAACACCAACTGCAGTCAACTCAGACATAATCGGAGGGTCCGATTCATCTTGTGAGGAAGTTATCAATAATCGAATATTAGGTAAGGCTTCCCGCATAGTATGGGCTGTCTTACGTAAAGGATATTCCCCCAAATTGAAATCTAAGATCGCCAAGTCAATCTGTATCTGGCGACTCAGCTCCACCGCTTCTTCAACGCTTCCAACAAGAATTGAGCCATCAACCCCCATTTCTTCCAGAAACCGCTGGAGGGACTCGCCAAAGCCGGAACTGGAAGTGACTAACAATACTTGGAACGACATGCGTAGAGTGTATCACGGGCAATGGGTGGGTGCAAGTGAAGCAACTATTCAG
>DAOVXM010000146.1 GCA_030636125.1 Chloroflexota bacterium
ATCGTTCTTCTGAACATTTTGACCTCCGGCTCCGGCTGAACGATAAGTATCGATACGCAAGTCGTTGGAGTTGCGTTCGATGCTGGTGTCATCCTCAACCTGCGGCAGAACTTCTACCAAAGCGAAAGATGTGTGGCGTCGGTGAGCAGCGTCAAATGGGGATAGGCGCACGAGTCGATGGACTCCCTTTTCTGGTCGCAGATAGCCAAATGCGTAACGCCCATCCACCGCGATGGTGGTGCTTTTTATGCCTGCTTCCTCCCCAAGGCTGGTGTCCAGGATTTCAGTCTTGTATCCGTGGCTTTCTGCCCAACGTAAATACATACGTTGTAACATCTCAGCCCAATCTTGGGAATCGGTGCCGCCTGCCCCTGCATGGATAGCGAGAAGAGCATCACCCTGGTCATATTTCCCGGAGAGCATCGCTAAGAATTCTCTTTGGCTTATTTCCGCCTCGAGGGTTTCTGTTTCACTCTCTAGTTCAGCGCGCAGGCTCTCATCCTCTAGTTGCGCTAATTCCAATGCATCACCAATGCGTCCTTCTAGGTTATGCCAGCTTTCAACTTCATCCCTCAAGGCAGAGATATTTTTCATTACACGTTGGGCATTTTCAGGATCCTGCCACAGATCGGGGTCTTCAGATTGTTTACTGAGTTTCTCTAATCGTTTCTCTTGAGTTGGTAAGTCAAAGACGCACCAATAAATTTTGGATTTTTTCTTGTAGTTCTTGTAATCGTTTAATCAGGTCTTGCATAGATATACTCCGAATAATTAGATATGAGTATGTAGCATAATTTGATGGTACTCCATTGAGGAAATGTAATAGATTTTATCTGGAATGTCAATGGAAGACAAACTTACAGATTTACCCTTTGTGCAATTTTCGCCATTTTTCGGATTGGGTCGTAGTCGCTATCCTTGACGGTCACGAACCGGGCGAATTGTCCTTGGTTTAAAATCTCAGCGCCCATAGGGTTGGTATGCATATCAATCATCGTTTGTCGGAGGACATCCCAAATATCTTGCGGTATAGATTTATGAATAACCCAAGGGGGTATAGGGCTGGGGCCCAAGAAGCCCCCCGCAAGTCAGCGAATTGTTGAAAGCCGGAATCATGATGGACGACCAAATCAGAATAATAAACTGGTCGATCGCGATAACGAGCAGCTTGCATCACAGGCGCTACCAGTAATTCTATAGTGGGGTTCGCCTGGTCAGCTTTCCCAATATATGGAAGTCCACAAATCCACCCAATATCTATATCGCCGCTATCTAGCTGGCGCTCACGTTCTGGATAGGGGGGATCCACGACAAATTTAACCGGCATCCCCAAGGTTTTTCCAATATAACCAGCAATTTGTTCAATTACGAAATTCGAATTTTGGGCTTGAATAGTAGTTATTCTGAGGGAAGTTGAGTACATGATACCTATAAGCAGTATGAGAAATACACTTTCGCTCCTTAACCTTAACAGGTAGAATGGATAAGAGCTCCAACCGACTCCTTCTCAGCCAGTTCATTGTATACTTGAATGGCTTTTTTTGTTTTATGAATGTGAACCTGAACGGAATTCTCCCGTAGCATCTGCAAAGTCTCTTTACAAACCCCTAGTCTTCCATATACTCCCTTCGAGAGCACTATTACTGTAGCACCATGCTCGAGCAATTCTTCAACATCGGCAGGTTGGATACCTGGTTTATGACTCGTTCCGGTCTCTCCCCATTGCCAATCTCTGGAGCCTCCCGGGTAAAGTTTGGCATCTTTGTAGGGAGATGAGTGTCCCTCAACTTCTAGCTGCCCCCATGCGTGTTTTATGATACGTGGTGATTTGGCTGTTTTATCCATAGAATTACACGATTATATATTTAGAATTTTTCTCTCTCAAAACGCCAAATTGAATTGCCTCGAACTGAAAGATCGAGTGACTTCAGATGCAAAACTTCAATTATTAAGACCACCTGTCTGGATAATGATCGGCGTCGTCATTTAGTAGCCTCCCTATGGGGTCCCAGATTTGTGGATGGATCCGGTTGAGTGCATTTTTATTCTCCTGAAGCGGCTCTCGACAAAATTCACTGATTTACGGATGGTATCACTTTCAGCCACGTATATTCCATCTAAAATTTCGATGAGTTCTTGGCGTTGATCCTGATTGAGAACCTTGATTTCTTTATCATCTTCCATTTGTTTTTGGAGGTTTTCGCGGCGAGCTTTTAAATATTTTGCTTCTTCAAAGTTCTTGTAAATCGAAACAATAGATTTTAAGAAATCTGGCAGGTATTTCAACAGTAGATACAGGATAAAAACCGGGGCAACGGTGTCAGTATGAGCAATTAATTCTGATATGATCAGTTCTAGTGAGCCACGGCGGACTTCTGCGATTTCAACTTGATCTTCTGGTCGATGTGCGTAGCTCCTATATCCGCGCGGATCGGCTCGCCCATAAAATCCATCGATTAATTCAAGATAATTGGCGAATCCCCGCACCCATAATTCAGTATCATCCAATACAATATACAACTCAACCAGGGTATCGTCTGGTAAATTATCTGGATTATTGGTGTTTCCGAAAGGACTGGCAGATTTATGTGTTGACGTTGTGTCCATGATCAAGTCTCCATAACATATTCAAGAAAATAATCCCTCAACGCTTAAGTATCTCTGTCCGGTATCGGCGAAAACGCCCACGATAACCTTGCCGGTATTACTCTTCCGTTGGGCAATATTTAGCATGGTGTGCGCCACTGCCCCAGAGGATATCCCGACGAGTATCCCTTCCATTTGAGCGATTCTCCGGCACATCTCAAAGGCCTCTTCCTCGCTAACCAAGTAAATCTCATCAATCATATCGCGATCTAGGGTTTCTGGGATAAAACCGGGTGCGGTTCCCATCATCCGGTGAGGCTGGAAAATCCCCTTAGAAATGTAAGGGGATTCCTTAGGTTCCACTGCAATGAGTTTGATATTTGGATTCTTCTCCTTCAGGTAGCGTCCCGCTCCACAGATTGTGCCACCAGTACCTAGTGCGGTTACCAGGATATCAATATTTCCGTCAGTATCCTGCCATAATTCTGGTCCAGTGCTGCCGTAGTGTGCATCGGGATTTGATAGGTTGACATGTTGGCCGACATAAAAATAATCCGGATGCTCTGCCAGGATTTCTTTTAATCTCTGTCGGGCTCCGTTTGTGCCCTCAGATGCCGGAGTGAGCACTAATTCCGCTCCAAATGCCTGTAAGATGCGCCTGCGCTCTACACTCTGGATTTCCGACATGACTAATATGGCTCTATAACCCTTAATGGCGGCTATGGATGCGACAGCCATACCGGTGTTCCCACTAGTCGCCTCGATCAGCGTGCTGCCTGGCTTGAGCCGCCCATCGCGTTCCGCATCCTCGATAATTTGTAACACTGGCCGGTCCTTTAAGCTGAGCGGGTTCATAAACTCACACTTGGCGAAGATTTGATGAACTTCTGCCAGGTGTCCCAGTCTCAGCAGGGGAGTATTGCCTATCAATTCGGTGATGTCAGCATAGTACTTCATCATTTCTCAACCCTTTTTTCAATCCATCGCCCTCCTTCCGGTTTGGGGACGGGAGAATGTGCTCGCAAGTAGTCTCCGATCACCTCAGGTAGGATGGTGGGTACTTCATATTCCGTGTTCTGCCCCTCCTCAAGGATCAGATAACCAGTCTCTGTGCTTACCTCGGCGTCGGTGTGTGCCAGGTGGTAGGTTTTGTCTGGATTAATGGCTTCGCCATTTATGAATATTTGTTGGACACGCTGTCCAACTGCAGCCTGCGTATCATACCAAACTTGTATGCCACTAATCTGTGGTATGCCAACAGGTGTGCCCCGGTTACTTGGGGGTTCCAACTTGTTGACCTTTGTGTCCAAGCCGCGCTCCAAAGCATTCAGGATCTGTATCCCCTTTACCTCGGTCAGACCTGGGTTTGCCGAAGAAAAGCAGGCTTTATCAAGCTGACCTAAGCTGATTGTTCCTGCTGGTAAGCCGGTATGGAATTGTCCACTGGCGATAATTGCCGCGTCAGCCCCCATACGCTCTTTAAGCCCGTCAGTAGCCAGATTCCCAATGCCACATTCAGTGTAATGATCCAGGTTAAGCTCAACTTTCAAAGTCCCAATGGATTGAGACATGATATCCTCGGCTTCAGCCTCAGCTACAGTAATTGCATCCAGCACGGCTTGATCAGGTGTTTCTCCTGCGGGCACTTCCAGTAGCTGTGCGGTGAGGGACAGCACTTGGGACGTATCCGCATCTATGGTCAAGTCAACCCTACCTAAGAACTGGGCGTAATCGCCGGCTTGAGCGATCAAAACTCCATTGTGTACCTCACCGGTAGGCAGCCGGTCGTGAGAGTGTCCCCCGATAATCAGGTCAATCCCGGGTACGGTTTCAGCTAAACGACGGTCATCTTCCAGCCCGAGATGCGAAAGCACTACAATAAGGCTGGCACCCTTTTGATGTAATTCCCGGATTTTTATCTCCGCTAATTTAGCAAAATCAGGAAAGTGCAGGTCAAAGATTTCGTAGATTCCACCCCAGGGCGCTGTCAGGCCAAGGACGCCAATTTTAACTTGGTTGGTTATGGGAAAGATCTCGTACTCTTGTAAACCATCAATAAGTGGTCCATCACCATCGCGGCAGTTAGCCGCCAATATCGGGAAATTTACTCGATGCGCCACCGTTTTCATCGTTTGAGGTCCATATGGAAGAGAAATCGCGTTCCCCATTGTTTGCAGGCTATACCCCATCGCGTTGAGGATTTGTGAGAAAGCTGCACCTTTTGTTATGCTGCACAACTGTAAACGCCTATCGGCTGCATCGCCCGCATCCCAAAAGAAGACCCTTCGACCTTCGGCTTGGACTTCATCCCGGTGTCGCCGTGCGAAATTACTTAACCGGGCGATCTCCTGCAAGCGACCATGCATGTCGTTTGTGTGGAATATTGTTATGTTAATTACCTTGTTTGACTCCATTATGCTGACTGTACATATAAAAAGAAGATTTATTAAATTTTTAATCGCGAATGACGCAAATGGGCGAATTTCGCGAATCGGGGGTCTATTTTATGTCCAATCCTTCGATCTGCCAGAGATGAAGCTTACCACCAATCGTGCCGGCTGCCAGCGTATGTCCATCATCTGAGAAATCTAGGCTGACGACCTCATCTAAGTGTACACTTATTGGTGGTTCGAGCAGCTTGCCCTCCGGCACTGAGAACAGGTTTACTTGTTTATCTAGCGCAACAGTGGCCAAAATTTTCCCATCGGGCGAGAACATCAGGCTTTTAACGATGTAGTTGTGCTCGAAGGTACTGGTAAGAATGGGCTCGATTTTGCCATCCGTATCTTTTTGCAGTTCCCATAAGTTTACGGTCTTATCTTCAGAGCCGGTGGCAATAAAACGACCATCCGGGGAGAATCTGAGAGTATAAACCCTCCCCTCGTGGCCTCCCAAGCGTAAGATCACTTTCCTGTTATCCAATTGATATATCCACGAGGTTCCATCGCTGACAGCCAGGGCCAGCAAAGCACCATCTGGTGAGAAGTCGACATCATTTATATAGTTACCTGGCATTTCTATGCTATCAATCAGCTTAAATTCATCCGGGCTTATTTGCCAGATCCAGGCAGTACCCACACTGCCAGCAGCCAGCATTTTCCCGTCTCCCGAGATCATCAAACTGGTAATGGGACGGCTGTATTTTAGCAAACGACCCTCGAGGGAACTGGTATCGACCTGCCAGAAGTAAATGGTTCCATCTGTGGAGCTAGACACCAACGATTTGCCATCCGGGGTAAACATAATTTCTGTTACTGGAAGTGAGTGCTCGATCAGATTTATTGGGGGTTCATCACTCGCGAGACGCCATAATCTAATCATGCCATCATTTGTGCCAGTGGCAATAACATCGCCATCAGGTGAAAAATCTATTGTATTGACCATGCTATCGTGTTCGTAAGAGCTTACAGGCCATTGATCCGGGATGCCTTTTCCAAGAGATAATATCTCTCGTATGGGGTTGATTAAACTTTGTGTGCCTTCCTGCCTGTCAATTAGCCAGAGCTCTGAGCAGAAATCTCCCTGGAAACATCGAAATAACTGTTCGACGACCATTACCCAGCGCCCATCACCAGAGATGGAAACATCCTGGTAGAAGCTATCACGCCCTCGTCCGGCAAGGATAAGTTCTGTCTTTCCAGTCTCTCTGTCATGGACATAGACATGGGTGCATACTGGTAGCCCTATTTGACCGCAGATCACCACCGGCGAGGGTGCAAGATTATTTGCCAGGGAAAGATAGGTTATAAAGCGACCATCATCTGAAACACTAATTGGTAGCCCCCAGCCCGTAATACCAGGCACGGTGTTCGTTCCGCTGTTTGCATTCCCAAGGATATCGTCCCTATTAACGCTGATAATTTCGGTTAAATTTTTGTTTAAGTCACGGATAAAAACATCGGCCTTTTTATTGTTATCCCTTTTGATCAGGGTATTTGCTCTTGAGACAAATATAACTGAACTACCGTCTGAGGAAATGTTTGCGTTGTAAGATGCATGGTTGCCCTGTTCACCCTCACTGGATAGATTAACGGATAAAAATTGTTTGTTCTTAAGATCGTAGATAAAAACCTC
>DAOVXM010000479.1 GCA_030636125.1 Chloroflexota bacterium
AAGCGGTATTATTGTCAAGTATACAGACCTGATTTATCTTGATTTGGTTGACTTTGTCAGCAATGGGGCTTAAGCAGTTCGATGAGGAATACTCCGGAACCCATTTTCGGGCCCTTTAATTGAACTTGCCGATTTTGTGATTAAGGGGTTTAATATGGAATGGTGTCTTTATCCGCAGGGGGATGACACCATATTTTCGCGCCTGATCTACGCAGTGTCAAAGAAAGGACGATCAGCATGGCACATGTTTCACATAAATTATCAAACTCCCTTGAAGGTGCATTGGCCGGGGGAGGTGACCCGGCAACCTCGCCTTTGTATGTGTTCGGTCCCTTTCTGAGGCTGATCGTAGTCGCGGGAGTAGCTTATGTAACTTTTGGAGCAACAATTTGGTTGGTTGTTTTTACCATCGCTATGGTCTCAGCGATGTATCGTTTGGTGATGATCTGGGTGACCGATGGGAGTGGGGGAAGCGGATTAAGCGAGGAAGAGTTTGGTGGGTGGGCTGTAAAGGTCAACGCGGCGATAACTTTCGTGGAATACACATTGACCTTCCTGGTGAGCATGGCAGCTATGGTCACTTTTATCGCTGACCGATTTCCCGGATTGAATGAATCCCTTCTAGGTATCCAATACAGGACGATAGTAGCCATCGTTTTAAGTATCCTCACCGGTTGGTTGGTCAACCGGGGACCGAAGACCGCGGCACGTGCTTTTGGCCCAGCTACGGCGGGGGTTTTACTCTTACTGTGGGCAATGATCATCGCTACTATCTGGCAGTATGGTTTTCATCTACCCACCATTAACTGGCAGGCATTCACCGGCGAGTACTTACATATCACTTTCGGAGGATTCACGCGTATGCTGGCGGTGATGACGGGGATTGAAGTATTTGCTAACCTGGTGGCAGCTTATGGTGGGGAGGCGCGGCAGAAGAGTAATAAGGCTTTTGGCAGCTTAATGATCATTATGGGCACTACCGCAGTTACCATGCTTATTGTCGGGCCTGCGATATTCGCTTTATCTGAGCCTACCAACACGGAGGTTTCGGTATTCACACAAACAATGGACGCATTGCTGCCCCAACCTTTGCCATACCTGGGCACCCTGGTTGGCATTGCAGTTCTGCTGTCTGCCTCGGCTGCCAGCGCGCAGGGATTACAAAACCTGGCTCTGGGTCTGAATAAACGGCATTATATTCCTGCTTTTTTGGGTCAGCGGAACAAATTCGATGTCGCTGATAAGCCGGTCTGGTTAGAAGTCGGTTTGGTGACCTTGATATTCCTGGTCGCAGGCACCAACGAAGAAACTTACCTGGCGATTTACGCCGCGGGAGTTTTCGTGCTCTTAAGTATGACTGGGTGGGCAGCTTCGAAACGCCTGGTGCGACTGCTACGTGAAAAATTTGTCTCTTCACAATTATTGATATTAATTGGAACAGTCATAGCAGCAGTCATCACCACGGCAGCCACGCTGGTTATCTTCGAGGAGCGCTTCATGGAGGGAGCCTGGATTTATTTTGTGCTTATCCCGCTGTTATATCTGGGTTTTTCGTACTCTCGCAATAAGCTGGGAGATCCCAGTCCTATTTCAGAGCAACTGGGTGAATTGGAAGTCACTATGTTGGGCGGCTTTGGTTTTGGCCAGTCATTTGAACCTGTACCTGTTGGAGTCTCCAGAGGTGCCAGGGTAATTGAGAGTCCAAACCCCGAGAAAATTACAGCCTCGATCCCGACGGGTGACTGGAAGGAGCAAATTACCTCTCCCAGCCATATCCTGGTCCCATTGGACGGGTCAGGTTTTGCAGAACAGGCACTTCCGCATGCCGAAGCGCTCTGTCTGGCTTATAATGCTCGCCTGTTGTTGCTTTCTGTACCTCAAGCGCGCCAATTGATACGCGCCTTACCGATTTATGGCAAGTTACCTGAACCAGGTACGGCGGAATGGAAAGTACAGGAAGATTATTTGCAGGGTGTTGCCGAACGTGTTAAAGCTATGGGGATCCAGGTAGACGCCCTTGTGCGGGCCGGATTGGTAACCAATGCGATTAATGACCTTGTAGAGGAGCGTGGTGTGGATATGGTCGTACTCAGCACGCGTGGTCGCTCTGGTCTGCAGCGTATGGTACTGGGCAGCGTGGCAACGCAAGTGATACAAGGGGTTACAAGACCAGTCCTGATTATACGTCCAATCGATGAGGTCATGCCGCCGTTACCAGAGTTCAAAAAAATGTTGGTAACTTTAGATGGATCTGAATTTGCGGAACGGGTATTACCTTATGTCAGGGCATCTACCAGCTTCGAAAGTGTGGTCTTACTGCTCTCAGTCCCTCAGGTACCCAGAGCGGAGAGGTATGGCGCGGTGGTAGAGGAAATCCAAGAATTGCGCGAGCAGGCAGAACAGGAAGCCGGGGAGTACCTCGAAAGCGTGGCGGCTGCACTACAAGAAGATGGTATCGAGACGCATGTGCTTGTGTGTGGTTCACGACCTGCCGATACGATCATCTCCGTTGCAAATGATGAAGATGTTGATGTGCTCATGTTAGCGACTCATGGTCATGGCGAGCTGGATCGTTTATTCTTAGGGAGTGTTGCCGACCGGATTGTACAAAATACGCGTTGCCCGGTCTTCCTGGTTCCGATTCATGAACGCCGTCAAACTGGAATGGCACCAGATTAGTTCGAGAACCTGATAGAAAGGAGGAGGTGGATTATGACACACTGGATTCGTATAGGATTAATTGTTTTACTGGTTCCGATTTTAGGTGGCCTGGTTGCTGTGATTATATGGCGGCTAATACAACGTCAAGGTTCACAAACTAATGAGCACCCGCAACGTGCGATCCTATTACCTGCAGTGGATGCAGAGGGATCACAGCCCCCTGTAGTTAGTCAAAAACTAAACCCCGATGAGCTGCAAAAAATCAAGGGGCTTGGTCCTAATAATGTTTTTGCCCTCCACTTCGTGCAGGGGGTGGCCCGCCGTTACCTGCGGCA
>DAOVXM010000365.1 GCA_030636125.1 Chloroflexota bacterium
CGAATGAATCTAGAATCAGTTTGCTCTCTGTTTCGGTCGGTTCGATCATCAGCGCATCATGCACGATCAAAGGGAAATAGTTGGTCGGTGGGTGGTGTCCGTAATCGATCAATCGCTTGGAAACATCCAACGCTCGCACATCTGTATCGGGGATGTCACCATGGACGACAAATTCATGCATGCAAACCCGATCGACTGCCAACCGGTAGTGTTCCGCGACTCTCGCTTTGAGATAGTTCGCGTTAAGCACTGCGTTCTCAGACACTGCCCGCAATCCGTCAGGCCCCATCATGCGGATATAGGTATAAGCCCGGATAAACATACCATAGTTGCCATAAAATGCTTTCAACCGCCCAATAGATTGTTCCGGTGATTCCAGTTGGTAGCATTCACCATCATAAGTGACAACCGGACCAGGCAGGAATGGCACCAACATCTCGCTCACTCCCACAGGCCCGCTTCCTGGACCACCACCACCATGCGGGGTGGTAAAGGTTTTGTGCATATTAAAATGCATCACATGAAATCCTAAATCACCGGGACGGGCGATGCCCAGCAAGGCGTTCAAGTTAGCCCCATCGCCGTACATCAATCCCCCACAGGCGTGTACCGTCTCGCATACTTCCACAACCTGTTCTTCGAACAAACCCAAGGTGTTCGGATTGGTCAGCATCAGCCCTACTACTGAATCGTCACACTCTCGTTTGAGCGCCTCCAGATCGACATTACCGCGCTTATCTGAAGGGAGTTCCACAACGGTGAAACCGCTCATTGCGCTGGTTGCGGGATTAGTACCGTGGGCTGAATCCGGCACAAGCACTTTCGTCCGTTTAACATCGCCGCAACTCTCGTGATAAGCACGCATGATTAATATGCCTGTAAACTCTCCGTGCGCGCCAGCGGCTGGCTGCAACGTGGTACCAGCAAATCCTGCGATCTCATTCAACGCCTCCTGGAGTTTATACATCAGTTCCAGGCTACCCTGTACAGTCTCCTCCGGCTGGAGAGGATGAACTTGTGAGAGACCTTCGATCGAAGCGGCTTTCTCGTTGATCCTGGGATTGTATTTCATAGTGCAGGAGCCCAGAGGATAAAACACGGTATCAATGGCGTAATTCTTCTGACTCAAGTGAGTGTAATGCCTGACAAAGTCCAACTCACTGACCTCTGGTAACTTTACCTCTTCCCGCACATAGTCTTCTGGCATGGCGGCGCTGGGAACATCAAGCTCCGGTAGGGTATAGGCTGTCCGTCCAGGCGAAGATAATTCGTAGATAATCGGTTCAGGTATTTTCCACATCACTGCACACTCCCTATTGATCCCAGCGTGTCCACCAGGTGGTCGATCTGTTGCCGGGTGTTTAATTCTGTCACACATACAAGCATTTGGTTCTTGCGATCAGGGTAATCCTTCTGGAGGTCGTAGCCTCCCAATATGCCCGATTCCAGCAGGCTGGTGTTAATTTCGGCAACTGGCTGTGGACAATGCAATACAAACTCGTTGAAGAACGGTCGTTCAGCATCAACTCTAAAGCCATCCAACTTATCAATTTCGGCCGCGGCGTAATGGGCTTTGTGATAGCACATTTCGGCTACACTACGCAGCCCCGATTTGCCCATATATGCCAGATACATGGCAGCCATCAGTGCGATCAAACCTTGGTTAGTGCAGATATTACTGGTGGCTTTTTCTCGACGAATGTGTTGCTCGCGTGTGCTGAGTGTCAGCACGTATCCACGCCTACCTTCTGTGTCGGTTGTCTCCCCAACCAGGCGACCCGGCATTTTGCGTACGAATTTCTGTCGTGCAGCGAACACACCTAAATAAGGTCCCCCAAAATTGAGTCCAGCACCTAAAGGTTGACCCTCTGCTACGACAATATCTGCCCCATATTCGCCCGGCGGTTTGAGTAAGCCAAGGCTGGTGATGGGATTCGCCACCACCACCAATAAAGCGCCGCTTGAATGCACGGCCTCGGCAAGACCATCGACGTCCAGTAACTCGCCAAAAAAGGTTGGGTTCTGGACGATCATGCAGGCTGTGTCGCCATCCAGCATACCCTTCAGTTCGACAAGACCAACTGTATGATCTTCGTCACCCCCGATCTCCACTTGCTTCCCTGGCAAATACGTGCGTAAGGTTTCCCGGTATTGGGGATGAATGGATGGTGATACCACGATCTTGCAACGCTTGCTGTTCGATACGTTTACCGACATTATCGCCGCTTCAGCCATCGAGGTGGCCCCATCATAGTGGCTGGCGTTCACCACTTCCATCCCAGTCAATTCGGCAACCATACTCTGATACTCAAAGATTGCCTGTAAAGTACCTTGGCTGACTTCTGGCTGGTAGGGAGTATACGCGGTCAGGAACTCGCCCCTTCCCGCCAGCGAGGGGATCACACTCGGCACGAAGTGGTTATAAGCACCTGCGCCGAGGAATGTGGCAAAGCAACCTGTGGTGCTGTTCTTTGAGGCGATCCCATAAAGCTCATCCAGGATCTCGATCTCAGATGCAGCTTTGGGAAGTTTCAATTCCGGGTAGCGGTATGCCTCCGGCACGTCATTGAATAGATCCTTCATCGCAGAGACGCCAATGGCTGCCAACATCTCTTTTTGATTGGCTTTGGTGTTTGGTATGTATGGCATTATTCCTCCTCTACCAGATTCTCATAGTCCTGCGGGGAAAGCAAATTATCCCAGTCCGCCGGATCTGCCGCCTTGAACTTAACAACCCAACCTTCTTCGTATGGATCGCTGTTTAATACTTCAGGGGTGTCTATCAAAGCTTCGTGTATTTCAACAATCTCACCAGCGATTGGCAAATAGAGATCAGCCGCGGCTTTCACCGATTCGACAACACAAATAATCTCGCCTGCGGTAAAGCTTTCGCCTACATCGGGAAATTCAATATAAACGATATCGGATAATTGATCTTGCGCGTGGTCGGTGATACCGTACACAAACAGATCCCCTTCTTTTCGCACCCACTCATGTCCCTTGGAATATCGAGCACTAGGTTCTACTTTCACAATATTTCTCTCCTTGTAATTGTATCGTTTCTGAAACCACTCTGCCTGGGATAGAAAGGGCAGGAAAATGTCAATTCAGCGCCGGTAAGCAGGAATGTAGAACGGTCGCTTGACGATTCTCGCTTCAACCATTTTGTTACGTATTTTTATTTCGATCGGGGTACCAATTCTGGAAATTGAACGCGGGACGAAGGCCATACCCACAAAGCGAGACGTAGTCGGCGAGAACATGCCTGTTGAAACCTCGCCAACCTCATTCCCATCATAGATAACGGGGTAACCCTCTCGCG
Source organism: Chloroflexota bacterium (assembly GCA_030636125.1). Next base: position 3,323 of record DAOVXM010000365.1, read on the forward strand.
CAACACCACGTCCGACCAATTCAAAGCCGACTAAAACACGTTCCGGCTTCTCCAATTTCTGCTTAAGCAGGGCATCGCGGCCAATAAAATCCTTATGCAAGCTAACCGCAAAAGATAGCCGGGCTTCAATTGGCGATATCGTTGGCGATAGCTCATGACCATATAGCGGCATACAAGGTTCAAAACGCAAGCTATCTCGTGCAGCCAAGCCAATGGGCATTACAACATCCGATTCACCTTCTTCCAAAACACCTTCCCAGACTTTAAGGGCATGCTCAACAGGGAAGAAAAGCTCAAAGCCATCTTCACCCGTATAGCCGGTACGTCCTAAAAGAACAGGGACTTCACCGAAGATAGTGTCCTGGACAGCAGTAAAACGTGTCACCTCTGTCAAGGCGACACTGGTCAGACGGTTCATAATCTCAGGCGCTTTCGGACCTTGAAAAGCCAACATATAAGTTTTATCGGAAATATCCTCAACCTCAACGTCGAACGCGTTCGCATGAGCCTTGATCCAAGCTACATCCTTATCCCGGTTGGCGGCGTTGATGACCAGAAAGAAGTAATCGCGCTCTCTAACTTGGGGGTCTGGCAGACGGTAGACAAAAAGATCATCGACCGTTCCGCCATCCGAGTAGCAGAATAGTGCGTAGTGGGCATCAAACAATTTCATCTGGCTGACATCGTATGTGACGATCCAATTCACA
>DAOVXM010000100.1 GCA_030636125.1 Chloroflexota bacterium
CAAGGATGCGTTTGCGAACAATTTTCTTGAAAGAATCCTCATAAGCATATTTGACTTACTTTTCAAGATCTTCATCTTCGGATGCAAATTCGTAAATAACTGCTTTCTTTAACTCATCTAAGGCTGCATAGCGCTCTTTTTTGTTGTAGGATTGTTCAAGGATTTGGTTGAGTGGTGCCGTGATTCTATCAAACACGGATGTGTTTAAACTTTCATCACTAGCGAAGGGAGTGTAGTCTCGCTTCGTTTTTCCAATTTCGGCCGCCATTTGTTCTTGAAGATCAATAAGCGGCTGAATAGCTTTATGTCCGAATTGGAGCGCTTCAACCATAACCTGCTCTGGAACTTCTTGGGCGCCACATTCCACCATAAGTATGGCATCTCGTGTTCCTGCAAGCCTCAAATCTATGTCAGAGTATTCCAAATCAGCATAAGTTGGGTTTATTATGAATTCGTCTTCTATGTGTCCAATGCGTACTGCTCCCACGGGGCCATCCCAAGGGATATCCGATATCATTAAAGCAGCAGAGGCAGCGTTTAGGGCTAATATATCAATCGGATTTTCGCCATCAGTGGAAAAAGAATAGATAATTACCTGAACGTCATTGCGCAAACCCTTTGGGAAAAGAGGGCGTAGAGGGCGGTCGGTTAGCCGATCAGTTAAGATGGCTTCTTCGGTTGGCCGGCCTTCACGGCGGAAAAATGAGCCAGGGATGCGTCCACCAGCGTACATGCGCTCTTCATAATCTACGGTTAGAGGGAAGAAGTCTATTCCTAGACGGGGGTCAGCGCTCATCGTAGATGTGGCAAACACCATAGTGTCGCCTAGGCGGACTGTAATGGCTCCTCCAGCTTGAACGGCAAGATTGCCAGTTTCAAAAGTGAAGGTTTTCGTTCCAATTGTTACTTGATATTGTTTTGTTTCGGGTTTCATGTTTTCTCCTGGTGTAGCCCACCAGGTCAGGGACTGAAAGCCACCGACAACGAATATCTCATCTTGATATTGCTAACTTGTTATCGGCATCTGTCAATACCCAACCGGTGAGTAGCTACATATATGAATAAGGATCAGAGATCTTTGATCGCTGATCTTCCGCTATAAGTTATTGATTTGTATGGGATCGAGCAAAATGTGCTCACCCCCAAAATTAATCCTACCTGTGAAAGTATCATCTAAAATTGAGTAGTGAGTAGATGGAGTGATATTTCCTCCACCTACTCGGGGTAATCTGTTATTTGCGTCGGATATTGAGCTTATCGGTCAAGGCCATGTATCGCTCGAAATCTTTGCGACGCACGTATGATAATAATCGGCGCCGTCTGCCGACCATTTTTAGCAAGCCACGTCTTGAAGATTCATCATGCTTGTGAGTACGCAGATGATCCGTAAGCTGATTGATCCGTGTGGTCAAAATCGCAATTTGGACCTCTGGTGAACCAGTGTCAGAAGTGTGACGTGAAAATCCTTCGATTACTTTAGTTTTTGTATCTTTGTTTAAAGGCATGACGTCTGCTTTCTCCTTTCTATAAATGTACTTTAGCAGGTCTCCTAACCAGCAGCAGAATTATTGAATACATCAAGGACAGGGAATGGGTATTGTTATTGTCCTGTAAGGCCGCCGATAGGGCTAGTCAAAGCGGGCAGATTATACCATAATTATGTGGATTTTTTGTATTTATCTAAATGGAATACCCAGTAGTTTGCTACGAGGATAGGAATTTTGAAGATTTTGGTAGTTTATTAGGGTTATGCAGATAAAGTGGTGAGGGTCCTAAAATGGAGTATAAAGGCGAAGCCCGTACACTACATTTTAGGAGTTTTCCTCGCTTTTTAGTATCGTTTCCTATGAAATCACGAAAAAACTTATTTAACGTTTCGTATAGCTTCTCGGAGGCTATCTTGGTTTGACTCTGGGAATTCTTGTATACAATGACGAATCATCCAGGCCGTATCGTGGTTATCAGGTACTTCTAGGTTTTGTCGTAAAAAGTAAGCAGTTTCCTGCGGAGATCGACGAGCGAGATCTTTTATTACTTCTAACACATATGGGCGGAGTTGAGGTGAGACACTACGGACATAAGGGGTTAGCAAGCGATAGAAAACTGGTAAATTTTCGAACTCTGGGTTTGCCAATAATGGTGTAAGTGCACGTAGCCCCATTTGCTGCGAGGTTGTTTCAGAAGAGTTTAGCCAAGCTTCCACAAGTGTTAAGAGTGTCTCTGGTGATCCTTGGCGAACACTGGCAAGTCCTTCTTGCATTAAGCAAATTAGAATTTGCTCTTCTGTTTTCGTATGACCCCATTGTTCTACTCGACTCAATATCGTTTCAGCGTGTTCAGGCGGGATTAAGCCAAGTATGAAGGTTGTGAGAAGTCGAAATTCTAAGTAAGGTTCCTGCCATAGTGCGTCACATAAAGAGAACGCCTGCTTGGGTTGAGTCTTGATCAGAGGGGTTAAAATTAAAATTATGTGACGGAGTACTGGTTTTGGCACAGTGTATGACGGGATGAGAGGTGGTGGTGTTCCAGATTGTCCTGGTCGGTAGGACCGGTCGGCATATATATCCAGCAAATCATGCAGCGCACCAATGAACGCCTTGGGCTGGTCGAAATCTTCTGCAAGCTGGGCAGCTTGTTGCCTGAGTCGGGTTAAGTTTATGGCTGGCACGATGACCGGTATCTTTAAAAGGGGTAAAGGTTTAAGATGATTGGTTATCTCTAGCTCTTCTGAGAGAATTCAGGAGTTCAACCGCAGCATCGACATCCGGTGTAAGGTCCAAAATCGTACGATATTTTTCTGATACATAATCACCTAATGAATCGTAGAAGGCCTTAATTATGGATGACCAGCCAGGTCCAATAAGGATCAGAGGTCGCGCTGATATTGAACGTGTTTGCAGGTGTGACCACATGATGGAAATTTCAGCGAGAGTACCAATGCCCCCAGGTAAGGCTAGAGCAGCATCACAATCTTCAATTAAGGTGAATAATCGTTTCCTCAAAGTTGGGTAGCGCTTTTCTTCATCGATCCAAGGGTTTGGTGTTACTGGTCGCCATTTCTCAATTTCGTCACAAGTGATGCCAATGACATACCCACCGCTCTCCATTGCGCCTCGTGAGACAGCCTCCATAGTACCAATATAACCACCCGTAAGAACAGTGTATCCCTCTGAACCAAGTAGTCTGCCAAGGTGTAAAGCGTCTTCATATGCTTTCTCGCCGGGTTTTGGGTGGGATCCACCAAACACAGTAATGTTCATAAATCCGGACTCGCCCTTTCATCCCATGTGCGGGAGTAATTTTGCTCCAGTTTGTTCAAAATGGCTTCTTCCAGGTTGACATCTGCAATGCTCGCAATCTGTAGCAAATATAAGGCAATATCAGCTAATTCATCGGAAAGCTCCTGAGGATTTTCTAGCTCACCAGCCCATTGAAAATGCTCTAATAATTCAGACGCTTCCAAGCTCAAGGAAATGGCAAGGTTGCGTAATGTCTGTGGACGAGGGCTATCTGGTTCATACCATCCCTTGTCACCCACGAAAGTGTTCATTGCTTTTGTAAGTTCTTGAATGTCCATAGTAACCGATTATATTGGGCAAAGGGTCAATTCGTCAACTCAATGGACGAAGTTGATTTGGAGTATAGTCCGTTTCACAGATTAATTGTTTGAATAGCCCCAAAATGTTTATGACACACAAATTTAGATTACAATAAAGGTTGAATAATATTGGTTAACACATCGTCTTTTTTACATCATTGTTGAGATGTCAATGCATATCATTCTAACTCACGAACAATCCGATTTTGACGCGATAGCTTCATTACTTGGAGCGCATTTAATGGATGAAGCAACTATACCAGTATTGCCCCGTAAGATGAATCGTAATGTTCGCGCTTTTCTGACTCTCTATGATGTAGATTTGCCTTTCGTTGACCCGCGTGATTTGCCAAATGACTCCATAGAGGCGGTCACACTTGTAGATACTCAGTCCTTGATCAGCGTTAAGGGGATGAGCGAGAATACCCATGTTCGTGTAATTGACCACCATCCACTTCGGGAAGAATTACCGATCGATTGGATGATAACTGTATCTGGAACGGGTGCGAATACTACTTTGTTTGTGGAGATTGTACGTGAACGCGATCTTATTTTGAGCACGGTACAAGCTACTTTACTCTTGTTAGGTATCTATGAGGATACCGGCTCATTAACATATGATCGAACTACAGCACGGGATCTTAGGGCGGCTGGTTATTTATTGGAACAGGGCGCTAGCCTACACATCGCCTCTGATTTTCTCAACCACCCTCTTTCTAACGGTCAACAAATCATCTATGACCAGTTGCGTGAGTCAATTGAGCATGTCCATATTTATGGAAATACGGTAATTATTGCCTGTGGTGATGCCAGCAGTTTAGATGAAGAACTCTCAACGATTGCCCACAAATTACGCGACCTGCTTGACCCAGATGCACTATTCCTCTTGGTTACTACTCGAGGCGGTGTACAACTGATCGCTCGCTCAACAAGTGATAATATCGATGTTGCGGATGTTGCAGCTCATTTTGGTGGAGGAGGACACGAACGTGCAGCTGCTGGGCTCATCAAAGACCGCGATATTGAAGATGTACGAGCAGAATTGGTACGAATATTGTCTGAATTTATTCATCCCTCAATCACCGTGACCCAGATCATGTCGCGTGGCCCGCAATTGCTTACTCCTGCTACTCCAGTTGATGAAGCAGCAAGGTATATGCAACGTTTTGGTCATGAAGGATACCCGGTAGTAGGGGATGGGAAAGTGGTCGGTCTTCTTACTCGCCGTGCAGTTGATCGTGCACTGTCTCACAAACTTAAATTAACCGCCGCCAGCTTAATGGAAGCAGGTGAATACACAGTTCATCCTGATGATTCAATCGAGCACTTACAGCATATAATGACTGAGAGTGGGTGGGGACAAATCCCAGTAGTCGAACCTGATAGTGGTGAAATAATTGGTATTGTTACCCGAACTGATTTATTAAAAACGCTTACATCACGGCCAAAAATTCCCGGGCGCCAAAACTTGGCTGATAAGCTGGAAAGTGCGCTGACAACTGGACGGGTGGCTTTAATAAAAGCCGTGGCCGAAATTGCCCATCAGCAACGAGCGGCTCTATATATTGTTGGCGGTTTTGTGCGTGATTTGTTACTCGATCGACCTAGCCAGGACTTTGACTTGGTAGTGGAAGGTGATGCGATCTCACTGGCTCGTGCCTTAGCGAGAAAATATGGTGGTCGTGTTACCAGTCACGCCCGTTTTGGTACGGCGAAGTGGTTGTTAAACCAACCTGAAACCAGTGAATCGGATATTGAGAGGACTGCTTACCAAGAGATGCCGGTGACCGATATAAATTCGCTTGACTTAGTTAGTGCTCGTACGGAATTTTATCCATACCCTACAGCACTCCCCACCGTTGAACGCGGTAGCATAAAACTCGATTTGCACCGCAGGGATTTCACATTTAATACACTGGCGGTGCGATTAGATGGTAGGCATTACGGCGAGTTGCACGATTATTGGGGTGGCTTGATCGATCTGCGTCATGGTCAGGTGCGTGTTTTACACTCCCTCTCATTTGTAGACGATCCCACTCGTATCTTACGCGCAATCCGTTTTGAGCAACGTTTTAGTTTTCTTATCGAGGAGCGGACATTAGAACTTCTGAAAGAAGCCACATCCCTTCTGGATCGAGTTTCAGGAGATCGTATCCGGCACGAATTGGATCACATACTCATTGAAGAACGCGCTCCCCAAATGTTAGCAAGACTGAACGAACTGGATTTGCTTAAGGCGATTCACCCACAATTGACGTGGGATGGTTGGATCAAAGATAAACTCGATTCGCCGCTAATATTGAAAATTGGATCAGAGTGGGAACTCCCCTGCAAAAATAGTCATTACACGTACAAGAGGGATATTATTTATATCCTATGGATGCTCCGGTTGGAGTATGCTGAGGCTAGGAATATAATCAAACGTTTGAAACTATCCTCAGAATTGTCCAAAACAATCCTCGCGGCATGCCAATTATGGGACGATCTTGCCGAGTTAGAGGGGAACTCGCCAAGCGAAGTTGTTAATCGTTTGGATGATGTCCCCCGATTAGCCCTATACTCGATTTATATTGCCTGCGAACAACATGCTCTACAAAAAATGATTTACGCTTACGTGACCGAGTGGAGGAATATTACTCCAAAAACTCGGGGAGATGACTTAAAAGCTATTGGGCTACCACCTGGTCCAGTTTATCGTTTCATATTGGAAGAATTACAAACTGCATGGCTTGATGGAGTGATCACAACCGAAGAACAAGAGATGGCGTTATTAGAGAGACTAATTGCGGAACAGGAGAATAGTGGAGGCAGTGAGGGGTAGGCGACGGGATTGTTTCGTTTGAGAGAAATCGCAAGCTGCCTATATAAGTGTGCTCATGTCAATTATTTCGGTTATGAATTATCACTACAAGCAGAAAATGTTAATAATTCCTTAGATCGAATTTCTTAAGATATTCTAAACCTTGCAGCGAAGAGTTTTCCATGTTAGAATTTCTCGAGGTCAGGTAAGCGGCGATGATATTGGTACTACGAAAAGTGGGAGATCCCCACTTTTCTGCGTATTATCGGTTTGACCATCAAGAAAAGGGTGATTATTGCCAGTTAGTTTTTTTATGAGTAGGTTTTTAAATAGACCGCTCTAATATGAGAGAATGTAAGGATGAAAAGCGAATTTGAATTAGCTTTCAATGAGGTATTAGAAGATAGGCAGCTTTCAAAGGAAGTTGTCTTGGAAGCGCTTGAAGCTGCGATGGTATCTGCTTATCGGCGTGCAGTCAATGCCTCCAATGCACAACATGTGGAGGCCTCCATTGACCTTGAGACTGGGCATGTTGCTATTTTTGCTGAGAAAGAGGTTGTGGAAAACATTCAAGATGAACGCACTGAAGTTTTGCTTGATGAAGCCCTTAAAGTAGATGCCAATACCAGTGCTGGCGAGATGGTGATTGTTGAGACCACACCGAAGAATTTCGGACGAGTTGCTGCTCAAACTGCACGCCAGGTAATACAGCAACGGATCCGTGAAGCTGAAAGAGATGCTCAGGTTAACCACTTTGGTCAGCAACTTGGTGAGATCGTAAGTGGTGTGGTTCAAGCCGTTAATTCTCAAGCGGTTACGCTCGGTTTAGATATGAAAGCCGAAGGGATAATGCCTCGGAACCAACAGATACCTGGCGAACGTTTTCGTATGCATGATCGGATACGGGCATTATTATTAGAAGTCAAGGCATCCACGCGCGGACCACAGATAATTTTGTCACGGGCACACCGAAATTTCTTGCGTCGCCTGTTGGAAAATGAGGTGCCTGAGATATACCATGGTTTGGTTGAAATTCGTTCAATCGCACGAGAACCAGGGCATAGGTCTAAGGTCGCGGTAGCTGGGTTGCAACCAGGTGTTGATCCTGTGGGTGCGTGTGTAGGTATTCGTGGCGTACGCATTCAGGCGATCGTTCGTGAGCTTAGTGATGAGAAGATTGATGTCATTGAATGGAATAATGACCCGGTTGTATATATCGCAAAAGCACTGAGCCCAGCACGTGTGACGGGAGTTTACCTGGACGATTATACAAAAGGAGCTAAGACTGCTACCGTTGTTGTACCTGAAGATCAACTCAGCTTGTCAATTGGACGTGATGGTCAGAATGCAAGATTGGCCGCCAAGCTTACATCATGGCGTATTGATATTAAAAGTCTACCGGAAGCAGCAGTGGATGCGATCTACAAGCTTCAAAACCAGCCCGAGTTTGCTAAATTGGCACAACAGGAGGCCGAAATTGTACCTCAGGTTGAACTGATACTTGCCAAGAAAGCCGAAAGACGTCCGGTAACACCTGAAGAATATAAAGTGCTGAGTAAGTTTGTTGATAGGGGTGAACAGGGCTTGATACAGCAGCTTAAGAAAGAAAGAGAAGCTGAGGAAGAAGAAA
>DAOVXM010000315.1 GCA_030636125.1 Chloroflexota bacterium
ATGGCGCTTATACAGTCGCCTTTTATATTGTGCCCAGTACTTCTCGATTGTGCTCACGCTGGGTAGTTCTTCCGTAGTCATATTCAAGTTTTTTGTGGCTTGCAATCGGGCTACTGGTGCACCCCATCCTGGATGTTCCTTCTTGATCCGTAACATCGCAAAACGAACTACTCCAGGAAACTTGCTCATGATGCCTCGTTGTTTTCGTTTATCTTCAGGTGCGAGTGCTTCTCTACCACCTTCGCGAAATCGCCGCCACCAGTGCCTAACACAATAAAATGACCAGCCTGTCTGTTCGGCAATCTCTGCTATTGTGTTTCCTGCCAACTTGAGATCTACGAACTCGTTGCGTTCAACTATTTTGGTTTGCTTTTGTTTCATTGAAGCACCTCCTCTCCATTCTTAGGAGAGGGTGTACTTCAAACAACCTGTTTAAGGGGTATGCTTTTGGTAAGGTTCTACAGGGATACAATTAATACGGGTTACATGATAATCCACTTAAGTAAGGAAAACTGTGGATAAATGATGGGTTTCTGTGGATAAACGCCGGTAGGCTGTGGAGCAATCATCAAATTTGCAGGATAAAAAATACCGCCAACAAAAACAGCAAGGCAGTGAGCACAGCACTCACCCACAACAGGTAAGCCAGTAATTGCCCCGACACCAGCATAAACTCTCTCCCTTGAGAGGGAGTTGGTGAGGGATCCTCGCCCCGACGGAATAAGAAAAGTCCTAATAATAAATCCAGCAAGAAAAAGAAGCCACTGAGCAAGGGAAGCAATAACAAACGCACTGCTGGTACCGGTTCACCCTCCAGGGCAAAACCCAAGGTAATAAAAGAGCGTGACGGGATAACAAAGCTCACCCAGGCCAGTAAGAGCAGGTTAAACACCAGACCACCCAGAAGCAAATAACGCGCGGTGGGGGTTCGCCAGACACGCGCCATTAAAAAGCCAGGATAGATGGAGCGGGCTTTCAAAGGTGTCAGAGAGCCTAATTCCATAAACCGTTGAAACGCTTTCAGGAAGGCATCTGGCTGCTCGGGCGATATAGCAAAGATACGTTCCGGGGTGGCTATAAAAATTAACTGCTTGGCCCTGGCAGCCAAATATTCCACCCGATTCCCATCTGGCAATCGTCTAACGCCCAAGACAGATCCAGGCCAGCGTACCCAAGGCCGCGGTAAGGGCACCTCCAACTGGCTAGAATGGAGCACCCAGAGCACTGAGCTCATGGGGATATCCTCCAAACGCAGTCCCCAGCGCAAGAGAATACCATCACGTTCGAGTGTGTAAGCCGCCTTGTAAAGGGCATAGCTACGGTAAACCAGCAAAGGAACCAAACCAACCCCCAGGAGTGCAACAAGGATGTATAACAGAAACAGAGGGCCAATTATTACGTTAATCGCTCGCCAGAAGCTCCAAACACTGGTGATCATCAGTATGACTGAAGCGATGACCTGAAATATTAAACCCAAACGACGGGGAGGGGGGAAAACGATACGATCATCCACAACGCGTATTTATACCACAATAACACAACCGGTCTCTGGCAAATCCCTTAGGCTCTTTGGGATTTGCCGTGGTGATTTACGAGCAATAGGGTAGCGCGGCTCCCCCTTTCAATCGCTACCCTATGTTTTATTGGCTGAAATTGTATAAACGATGAGCCAATGTGACCTTATTGGATTTCGTAGATCATATGCACCTCTACAGTCACAATCATCTGTCCAGGCGAAATCGGCACACTGACCTCAGCGGCCATAGCGCCTCCACCCTTACCACCAATGATAGGATAGGGAATACCTGAACTGAATGTACTGATGTTCTGTACGGGGCCCAAACCTACACCAGCTGCCTTGGCCAACTCATCTGCTTGAGATTGTGCATCTTCCACGGCATCGTCGCGCGCCTCAGACAATGCCTCAGACTTGTCTTCCACATCAAATTGGACGCTGTTAATATTGTTGGCGCCGGCCTCAACCACAGCATTAAACACATCTCCAATCTGGTCTAAATCACGCAAGGTCACAAAAACGGTGTTGTCCACCACATAAATCACTCCGGTGAGCTTGCCATCCTGATCATACTGCTGTTGTGGATATATACTAAAGTTGGTGGTACGGATGTCTTCAGGCTCAATGCCAAAGTCTTCCAGTGCATCAGCAACTTTTAAAGAATTTACATTATTGCTGGTTACGGCTTGTGCAGCGTCGGGTCCTTCGGTATGTACCCCTACAGATATATAAGCGATATCTGGGGTCAGGAAAGCCCTACCTGTACCGTTGACGGTTAGAGTGCGCAAAGAGGTTTCATCTCCTTGAGCCGCAACTGCCGTCCCACAAGCGCTGAGCATGACCCCCATGAGCAAGATGCCCACTAGAATATATGTTTTATTAGACATAAGGTCCTCCAAGGATATTCATGAGTCTGTGACATTCTGGATATTGTAACGCTAATATTATAAAAAGGGTTCCCCAAATCATATGGGCAATTTGGTGAATTGCCGCTCCAAGCTGCTAAACAAATGTGTGCGGTTATTCCGCTTGCTTTCGAGAGGCAAACGAGTACAATTGAACAAGAATGAAAAACGATTATAGCCAGCAACCAGTCTCACTGAGGGTACGCTTACGCTATCTTTGGCACCAACTGATACCACAGATAAGTCTTGAACATCGCGCCAAAGTGCAGGTACAACTGCGTGAGGCTTCCCATCCCGATTTCGATTATTACTTGCTGGTAACCCTCTCCTCGGTGATCGCTACCTTGGGATTGGTGACAAACTCGCCTGCGGTGATCATCGGAGCCATGTTGGTAGCCCCTTTGATGTCACCGGTGATTGGCTTGGGATTGGCTTCCATAACCGGAGATAGCAGACTGCTCCGAGACGCATTGCGCGCCTTGCTCCAAGGGGCGTTATTGGCGATTCTAATCGCATTCCTCCTGACATGGGTAAACGGCTTCCTGCCATTTATTTCCTTACAAGCCAATGAGCTGCCTAGCGAAGTGATCGTACGCACTCGCCCCAGCCCGATCGACCTGGCCATCGCCTTGGCTGGCGGTATGGCGGCTGCTTTTGCGCTGGCGATGCCCAATATCTCAGCTGCTTTACCGGGTGTAGCTATTGCCACCGCCTTAATGCCTCCATTGTGCACCGTTGGCATTGGTCTCGCCATGGGTCGCTGGCCTGTGGCGGGTGGCGCTTTCCTTCTGTTCATCACGAACGCAATCACGATTGCTTTTGCGGCTGCTTTCGTCTTTTTCGTGATGGGCTTCAGCCCGCCGCGGAACGACGGATCAAGACGCCTGCCACGCAGCTTACAAGTCTCAGCCTTGCTCACGTTGAGCTTGCTAGTTCCTCTTACGGTCTACAGCGTTCAATTCGTCCAACACGCAACAGAGGACCGTGTCATAAACCAGGTCATTGTCGAGAAAGTCGCCGATATGAAAAATACAGAATTAGTAGAGTGGGACTCTGAGCGAGAAGGCGAACTATTAAGACTGCTGATCACTGTACGCACCTTTGAGCCATTACGCTATGAAGATAGTATCGAGCTACAAAATGCAATTGGAATTAGTTTGAAAGAAGCGGAAGCCTTAGATGATGCCGAAAAAGTACAGGTAATTGTGAATCAAGTCCTCACTGCCCGTCTTGATCCATTAGTGCCCCCGACGGTAACGCCTACTTTCACGCCAACATTCACATCCACCCCCGGCCCAAGTCCTACTCCTACCAAGACCGCCACGCCAACCGCCACCCGTACACCTTTACCAACGGAAACCGCAACACCGACCAATACAGCAACCTCCACAGCGACTGCGACCTCTACACCCACACCCGCCGTAGCAGAAGCTTATAACACTTATCTGCCCAGCATGCGGCTGCGCCAGTGGCCCGAAGGGCCGGCTATTGGACCTCCTTTGCGTGAGGGCACACTACTGATCGTGCTTTATGGCCGAGAAGTGGTAAACGGGCTGGTCTGGGTTGAAGTCAAAGATGCTGAGGGCCGGAGAGGGTGGATAGCTGAGACCTACTTGACAGTCATAACCCCCACCGCGACAAAAACACCCACAGCATCAGCTACTGCCACGGATACCCCTACAGCGACGAGCACACCATCACCAGCCGTTCCCACATCTACGCCTTGATGCTGTCCATTTCGGGGAGCCTGTGAACTCTCATAGAAACAACATTCCCAGCAAACCACCTAACGAAGCTGATAATATTTTGTACTGGTTTCATATAGAAATCTAACGTAATGCTGGTGTTCCCTTAATATCCCAGGTGATATAATCATTTTAGGTAACTACTCAGGCATAAGGCCTGACGAACATTAACATTGTCAAAATCGCAAAAGCCAGTGACAATATAGACATGGAACCACTGCGCTTGCCAACGGAAGAAGAAG
>DAOVXM010000294.1 GCA_030636125.1 Chloroflexota bacterium
ATGACACGCCGATCCAGCGTCCGAGATGCATGAAAAGGATGATAATGCTTTGTATGAGGTGTGTCAATTCAGTTTAGATTAGGGCTTCTTTAGAGTATATCTGTGAAAATGTTCTCCCGTAAGTTTATTCTCTGATCACAATCACTTAGCGTAGAATTATCTGAGTTATAGATGTACTCTTCATGATGTCGTCATACGTTGTCAGGTTGGTTCTCATGCTATAATGCTCTCCGCGATGAATTTTTTGATTACTGGGGCTGCAGGCTTTTTAGGTTCGACACTAGCCAATCGATTAGCACGTGAAGGACACCAAGTGCGTGGGCTGGATGACCTATCAGCGGGGGATCCACAAGTGCTTTCTCCGGATGTGCTCTTCACACGTGGTGATGTAAATGATCGCCCGAAGCTATGGACTTTGCTTCAGGATGTGGATTGTGTTTATCATCTGGCTGCGCGTGTATTGGTACCTGAATCGGTGCTCTATCCACGTGAATACAATGCGGTTAATGTGGGAGGAACGGTCAGCCTAATGGAAGCCATGCGGGATGTCGGCGTGCGTAGAGTGGTTTTTATCTCATCAGGCGCGGTTTATGGTGACCAAGAAGAACAACCTCTGCAGGAGACTGCCATCCCAAATCCACGCTCTCCCTATGCAGTTTCAAAACTTGCTGCGGAATATTATGTACGCACAATTGGTAATCAATGGGGTATTGAAACTGTCAGCTTGCGAGTGTTCAATGCTTACGGGCCAGGGCAACATTTACCCGCCTCACACCCGCCTGTTATCCCTAACTTTTTACGCCAAGCGGTGCGCGTTGGTACCCTTGTCGTGCATAACCAGGGAACACAAACCCGAGATTATGTTTTTGTTGATGATGTTGTCCGCTGTATGGTAGCAGCTGCAACCGCCCCTGGGATTAACCAATTAACAATTAATGTGGGCAGCGGCACGGAGATCAGTATACGGAATCTGGTTCGTCTGGTTTTGGAGCTTACGGGTAGTAAAGCTGAGGTAATCTATAATCCCCGTACTGACCCTGGTGTGTCGCGTATGTGCGCCGATCTGACCGCAGCGCGTGATAAATTAGGCTACCAACCGAGCGTTTCGCTGGTTGATGGCTTACGCCTCACCCTGGATCGAGATGCACGCTTTACGGGAGAGATCCCTACTCGCCCTAATAGGTAACGACCCTTTCGAAAGCTAATCAATCTAAATCTTAGATCACATTGACATCATGTGGTCCGGATTCTTGGCGTCCGGCTACCGTGATGCGGATAAATTCAGCGTTCTGCCAGAGTTCTGGGATCGTCGCTGCACCTGCATAGCTCATGCCCGAACGCAATCCTCCAATCACCTGGTGCAAGATATCCTTCACATTACCACGATGTGGGACTAGAGCTTCAACTCCTTCAGACACAATAGACTCCCATTCGTCTGGATCAACCTCCCCCATTTTTTCGATTTCTTTCCGGGCGACATTTGCCGTGAGGGAAGCCATACCACGCACAACCTTATAACGCCGGCCAGCGCGCACGACATCTGCTCCAGGACTTTCGTCTGTGCCAGCCAGCAGGCTGCCGAGCATAACTGAACTAGCCCCTGCAGCGAGCGCTTTGGTTATATCGCCTGAGTTTCGTAGGCCTCCGTCAGCAATAACGGGCACGTTCAGTTCATGTCCTACCTTGGCGCAATCAGCCACTGCGGTTAGTTGTGGCACGCCGAAACCGGTTACGATGCGGGTTGTACATATTGAACCCGATCCAACGCCGACCTTCACCGCGTTCGCGCCAGCCCCTATCAGATCGCGTACGCCTGTAGCTGTAGCCACATTGCCGGCGATAACGGGCATATCTGGGAAGCGTGTTTTAAGTTGGCGTACCATTTCAATGGCATGTTCTGCGTGCCCGTGGGCAACATCCACGACCAGGATGTCGGCGCCCGCTTCCACGCAAGCTGTAGCCCGATCAATATCAGGTGAGCGCACCCCTATGGCAACACCTACTCGTAAGTGACCCTTTGAATCTTTGGTAGCGTGAGGATGCTCTTGTAACTTAACAATGTCTTGAGCGGTTATCAAGCCCACTACACGATCTTCATCATCTACCAGGGGGAGCTTTTCAATGCGGTGGTCATGTAATGCTATTCGGGCGGCATCCAAGGGTTCATTCGCGAGCGCGACTATAAGTTGCTCGCGAGGTGTCATAACATTGGCTATCTTGATTGTTTCCTTAGGAGCTAATAATATATCCCTGGTAGTCAGTAGCCCTTGCAAATGGCCATGTTCGTCTGTAACGACGAGACCTCCGATGCCACTTTCGAGCATTATGTCCCGAGCTTCTTGCAGAGTAGCCTCGGCTTGAATGGTGAGAGGATGCTCCACTATGAAGCTCTCGGCGCGTTTCACTCGCTGTACAGCTTTCACCTGTCGTGTTACTGGCATAAAGCGATGGATGATGCCGATGCCTCCGGCTTTGGCTAGAGCGATTGCCATGGGAGCTTCAGTCACAGTGTCCATGTTGGCACTAATAACGGGGATTTCCAGTCGGATTCCGGGCACCAACCAGCTAGAAGTCTTCACCTCTGATCTGCTCCGAATTAAGGAACGCTTAGGGACCAGCAAAACATCATCAAAAGTCAGGCCAATATCAGGTCGCAGGTTCATGGTTGCCTCCATGAGATGAAATACAAGCTTCAGAAAACCACATCCATCAATATTATAAACTGTAAGGTACTCATCTTTTGATGGTGCATGAAGCGAAAACTAAATCTCTCATATTTGATCACTATTCTCTATTCTTTGTTCTCATTGTAAAATATTGTTTAAGAGTCAGCGTTGGGCAGGGCTAACCGGTCCCTCTCACCGCCGCCTGAGCAGTTGCAAATATCATCATGTCTAAAACTACGCGTATCCCACGTGAATTTTATGCGCAAAACACCCTTGCAGTAGCGCGTGAACTTTTGGGTAAGCGCTTGGTTCGGGTCGATAATGGTCAGCGTTTAGCTGGCATTATCGTAGAAACCGAAGCCTATCGTGGCGAAGAGGACCTGGCTTGCCACGCTCGGGCGGGACGTACAGCGCGTACCCAGGTGATGTATGGTCCACCTGGATATGCTTATGTATATTTTACATATGGCATGCATTGGCTGCTTAACTTTGTTACTGAAAGGGAAGGTTTTCCGGCAGCGGTATTAATCCGGGCGATCGTACCCACCGAAGGTGAAGCAGTGATAGCGGTTCGGCGAAATGGACAGCCTGCTCAACGTTGGACAGATGGACCAGCAAAGCTCAGCCAGGCATTAGGGATTGATGGGGTACATAACGGAAGCGACCTATGTAGCCCTGTTGCCGAAATATTTGTTGAACAGGGACGACCAATTCCAATGGAAAACGTGACTACGAGCCCCCGAGTGGGTTTAAACACTGTACCAGAACCATGGAAGAGCGTACAATGGCGGTTTATGGTTAATGCTTCGAGACTTCTCACCGTAGTCTGAGCAGTTACACCAAATCAATATTTGTTGGAGGATACTATGGGTTTACTAGAAGGAAAAACGGCGATGGTCTTTGGGATTGCTAACCAGCGTTCCATTGCTTGGGGCATCACTAAAGCGTTTTACGAGCAGGGCGCTACTCTGGCTATCAGCTATGCAGGTGAAGTGCTGGAGCGACGTGTAAAACCGTTAGCTGAACAGGTGGAATGTACTTTTGTGGAACCATGCGATGTAAGCAGTGATGAACAGATTCAGCAGGTAGCTGATAAAGCAGCGCAAACTTTTGGACAGATTGACATATTGGTACATTCCATTGGTTTTGCTAATCGTGATGAATTAACCGGGCCATATTACAACACCAGCCGCGAAGGTTTTCATCTGGCGATGGATATTAGCGTTTACTCCTTTACGGCGTTGGCCAGGGCTTTTCAACCCATATTTCGTCCAGGGGGATCAATGATCGCGATGACTTATTACGGTTCTGAAAAAGTCTCCCCCAATTACAATGTTATGGGGATTGCTAAAGCGGCTTTGGAGGCTTCGGTGCGCTACCTGGCCTATGATTTTGGGAAACAGGGTATACGCGTAAACGCTATTTCGGCAGGTCCAGTGCGAACTCTGGCGGCTGCTGGCGTTTCTGGTTTTAAAACCATGTATCGTAAGTTCACCGAGGTTGCTCCATTACATGAGGGAATTACCATCGAAGATATTGGTAATGCGGCGGTATTCTTATGTTCCGATATGGCATCTAGAACGACGGGTGAGATACTTTTCGTGGATTCTGGTTACAATATCCTTGGTATCACTGAACCGGTGGAGTAAATGTGACAAATGGTGATGCCAATTAGCTGAGCACATCTTGAGGTGATTGTATGTTCCGAAAACGTGAGGAGATTTCCTCACCGGATACTCAACCGGCACCGACTGAGAGGGTTACCTCAGTGCTGGGACCGGGTGTGGTCTGGAAGGGTGACTTGAGTGGTAGTGGCGGCGTCCGGATAGAGGGCGCTTTTGAAGGAGATATCTCATTACGCGGCTTGCTGGTGGTTGGTGAGACGGGACGGGTGACATGCGATCACTTGCAGGCGAAAGTGGTGATTGTTGCTGGAGCAGTGCGG
>DAOVXM010000271.1 GCA_030636125.1 Chloroflexota bacterium
GCAGCCGTGTATAGGGCTAACAAGCCGGCGACCCATACCTTAGACATCACATAGGGCACAATCTTGAGATTTACCAGCCGCTCGCGCTTATACACGTCTTGCTCTTTAACAATCTCTCGCATCTGAGCCAGACCACCGACAAACATGCCATATACCACCAGCAGAAATAGCGTCGTTAGCGCATGGGGCACATAACCACCGTTAAAGCCGAAGGGATTCCGCCCTAAAACACTAGACAGCACAAAGCCCAATAAACTGATCAACGGCGCGGCTGCCAACATCAAGACCAAACTAAAACGATCTCGGGTAAGGATCTTCAAATTGCGGGCTGACAGGATCTTTAATTGCCACAAAGATGAAACGCGGCGCCGAAATTCACTGCTCGACTTCGAACGCGATGCGGATTCATCTGGACTCTGTCCCCCAGGGACCTGGCATCCAAGACAACGGCAGCGGTTCGGCTGCCATCCTGGAGATCGCCTTGCAAATGGCTGACCTGGGCATCGAACCAGAGAACCAAGTGCGCTTTGCCTGGTGGGGTGCTGAAGAGTCTGGTCTGCTCGGTTCCGAATACTATGTAGCTAACTTGAGCAAGCGCGAGATCAAGAACATTTCCCTCAACCTGAACTTCGATATGATCGGTTCGCCGAACTTCGTACGTTTCGTCTACGACGGCGACGGTTCTGCCACGCCATTAGCCGGACCCAATGGCTCGGGAAATATCGAGCAAGTGTTCCTAGATTACTTCGCCGAGCAAGGTCTACCAGTCGAGCCAACCGCCTTCAGTGGCCGTTCGGATTACGGTCCCTTCATTGAAGTCGGGATTCCAGCCGGAGGTCTATTCACTGGTGCCGAAGGCATTAAGACAAATGCACAAGCTGCAATCTACGGCGGAACCGCTGGGGACCAGTATGACCCCTGCTACCACCTGGCTTGCGATACCTTTGCCAATATTAGCCTTGAGGCGCTTGACCAGATGTCGGATGCAGCAGCGCACTCCGTAATGACCTTCGCCATGACGACCTCAGAGGTGAATGGAACCGATAAGGGCAAAGGCGTCGGGATGAATGCCGATGGCATGGAGTATCGTGGATCCCAACTTCAGAAATAATGATCCACATGTGATTGGACGAGCAACTCGCCGTTCGAATTGACAAATAATTCAGTAGGTTCCAAGTTATAAGATAATTGGGAATACGGATAATGAAGCGTGGGAGTGTATGCTCCCACGCTTTTCAGTACCACTTAACATTCGAAGCTGTGTTTATGCTGCCACTGATGGTTAGATAGTTGTAGGCGCGCGCTAAGAGAGGAGGCTGGTCGTTGCGGAGATTTTCACCTTTGCTGTTTTGGTGCCTTAGCCTGCAGGGTAGTTTGATTGACATGAAATGAAAATGCGCGATAATGGAAGTGCATGAGAGTGGTGCCTTATGCGCTGGACGCGATGCCACCAGTCGAAATCCCTCCTTACGATTTTTGGCCGGTGGCGATTTTTTGTGGGGTGAGGAGGATGGGGGATAATGGGTATTAGTGGAGCGCAGGGGGATGGGCTCCCTCCGCGCCATTCAAAATTCACACTTCGCCATTCACCCTTCGCTACTCGCCACTCACAAATAGAAATTATTTCTCCAGATCGAAAACTCTTATCGCCAGCCAGTCATAAAACATTTCCGACATAAGCCCCAACCGACATCGCCGGGGAAACCAGATTATTAAATAAGTCCCGATTTGAGGGATCGGCCACATCATACATAGTTTTGGGATTCAAGTCCATACCCATATGTCCTGGTCACCGCACACGTTTTGGGTTGACAATCAATGGACATATCCGTAAAATCTTTCTTATAGAGAAGGGGATTTAAATCCATTTATTCGCTATAAATGATGTCCAAGAGAGAAGATTTCCTTGGCAATCATGAAATTTTGGCCTTAGATGCTGCATACGAATTAACGCTATCCCGAGCGCTGCAATCAGCAAAGATTAACCGCCTACCTCTTTTGAAAGGTGAAAATTCAGATAGGATGCCAGAAATGGAAACCAAAAAAAAACCGAATTCTATTAAAAATCTAGCTCTAGAAATCATCCGGGATTTACAATCTGCGCACCTTGTTCCCGGATTCACATCAGGCTTGGTTATAGGGCTGGTTGAGATTATAATTGCCGTTTCCTTCGCGGCCCTAATTTATACGGGTGAACTTTCCAGCTATGTTGCGATTGGCATCGGGTTTGCCCTAATTGGTACCATCATCACAGGAGTCGTAGTTGCCCTTAAGACCTCGCTGCCCGGTACGATATCGGGTAACCAGGGGACGCCTGCAGCTATCCTGGCTGTGATGGCTGCTGCCATTGTCGCCTCTATGCCAAGTGATGCGACTGGATTGGAAACTTTTATTACAGTTGCAGTAGCGATTGCTTTGACCACCCTTCTTACTGGCATGTTTTTACTCGCCTTGGGATATTTCAATTTGGGAGCACTAGTTCGATTTTTACCTTACCCAGTTGTGGGTGGCTTTCTGGCTGGAACAGGCTGGCTGCTGGTGACAGGGTCAATTAGCATGATGACTGATATGACACCCGATCTCTTAGGGCAATGGACGCTCTTCCAGACTGAGATAATGTTGCGTTGGCTCCCAGGCTTTATTTTTGCCATTACTTTGATGGTGATCTTGAACCGGTATAGTCACTTTTTATTGTTGCCGGGTCTTTTCTTGGCTGCCATTGCAATTTTCTATCTCGCCATTTGGCTGGCTGGTTTCTCAATTGCTGAAGTTGGCGCTCTAGGCTGGTTGCTGGGACCTTTCCCTGAAGGAAGCCTATTTCAAGCCTTACCCATATCAGCCCTGGCGGAGGTGAACTGGAATCTGGTATTGGCACAGACTGGCACCATCGTGATTGTACTTATCATCAGCGCGATCTCACTTCTGCTCAATGCCAGCGGTCTTGAGCTCGCTGTTGAGGGGGATATGGATCTAAACCATGAGCTCCGAGCTGCTGGAACCGGCAATTTTTTCGCTGGTCTATTTTTTGGCTTAGTCGGTTTCCATCAACTCAGTTTATCAGCCATGTATCTCAAGCTTGGCGTGAAAACTCGACTAACTGGATTGTTTGCAGGTGGAGTTTGCCTTGTGGCAATTGTCGTGGGTACCGGTTTTATTTCGCTCTTCCCCAAGTTTGTCTTAGGTGGCTTGCTCTTATTTCTTGGTCTTACTTTCCTATACGAATGGGTTTATGAAACATGGTTTAAACTACCTAAAGCTGATTACTTCGTTATTCTATTAATACTGGGTGTGGTCGCTACCACAGGCTTTCTGGAGGGTGTAGCAGTTGGTATCCTTATTGCTATTATCCTCTTCGCGATCAAGTACAGCCAGGTTGATGTGATTAAACACACACTGACCGCGGCTACATACCAAGGTACGATCGACCGACCAAAATCGCATAAACGGATATTACACCGCTACGGGAATCAAGTGTTGATCTTAGAATTGCAGGGTTACATCTTTTTCGGAACTGCCAACCATCTTCTTGAACAAATCCGCGCTCACTTGGACAACTACTCAGATACTCGCTTGTGTTTTCTCCTGCTGGATTTTTGCCATGTGACCGGCATAGACTCATCTGTTGTGCTCAGTTTTCGCAAAATGAATCAACTGGTTCGGAATAACAACGCGAGCATCATAATGACGGGATTATCCGAGGATATTAAGACATTTCTACGAAAATCGGGCATATTGGATTTAGAAGAGAATACATTCCACGTTTCAACCGACCTGGATCACGGGGTCCAATGGTGCGAGGACAAACTGCTGCAATCTACAGGTGTGCTGGCAAAAGACACATACAAATCTTGTCAGGATCAGCTAAAAGAGATAATTGGAGATACAGAAGAAATCGCCCGCATCATGAATTATCTCGAGAAACAAGAACTGCCAGCCGGTGTCCACTTTATTCATCGAGGCGATTCACCGGGGGCTGTTTATTTCCTTGAGGAAGGGGTGGTCACTGCCCAGCTTGAGATCACGGGAGAAGAACCGCGGCGATTAAATACCATGAGCAGCGGAAATTTGGTTGGCGAGCTTGGCTTCTACCTGGGTTTAAAGCGGAATGCTTCTGTAATTACTGAAACTCCAACCACGCTTTATCGCTTGACGACTGAATCACTGAAAAAAATGGAGTCTGAGGAACCTCTGGCGGCAGCCCTATTTCATAAATTCATCGCACATGTCATGGCAGCGAAGCTCTCACATCTCATGGCCACGGTAGAGACATTAATGCGTTGATCTCAAAAACCACCCCTGAAATGAGGTAATTTTATCGTTGTAACAGATGACAGCATTTTATCACCGCGTCTGGATGAAAATGCTCAGCTGAAACTCCAAAATTAGGTAATTGGGGGAAAAGCTAGATAGCAAGTCGAATTCCAATTCAACCACAAAATTTATTCGTTGGACATCTTGTTTAACTAGAACGTTTGTGCTAAACCCGGCGACGCTGCTGGTGGACGTGGAAAGTGACATAATTCATAATATTGACATAAAAGATAAATATTAGTATAATTAACCCAGGATCCAAGTTCAGTATGGCTTGGCGCCGGCGTGGGAGACGGGCTGGCACACCCAGACGGGTGCAGATCTTTGATATGAGGAGTTGATTGTTTGAGAAATTACTGGAAGTTTATCGGTCTCCAGTAGGCTCTCGAATGTAAATGTTTTGAAAGGAGAAAATCTGATGAAAAAGATGCTTGTTTTGTTGGTGGTTCTAATTCTTCTAGCAACGACGATCCAGGTGGCATTCGCCGCACCGCCCGGGCCC
>DAOVXM010000347.1 GCA_030636125.1 Chloroflexota bacterium
CTGCTGTTCTTCCTCTTCTTGCCATTTCGTTTGTTCCGCCGTGGTTTCGGACCAAGTATGAGGGAGCATTTCGGGCCCTAAGGGCCATGTATCCCCAATTGACCCGACCACTGGTTTGATGGGAAGGGGGGGGAGAACGTGCATGATCCTTACTTCAGCACCTGTGGGAAGTGGGAAATCTGACAAATAGTTAATTGCCCTATCGCTATATTGCGACCCGTCGGTAACCACCAGAATCCTGCGAATCTCTTCATAGGGTGCTCTGACCACCAAGACTGGACAACATGCGTATTCGACAGTTTGTTGAGCAACTCCTCCGAGCAAGATGCGCAAGGTAGCCCGGAGCCCTTTTGCTCCAACGATGATAAGGTCTGGTTTACCTGCCTCTGCAAATTCCATAATTTTTTCGGCGGGATATCCAAGGATCAACTCGGATGTAACTTGAAAACACAGCTCGTTTAAGTATGTCTCTGCTTTATCAAGAGATTCACGTAAATAATCGTGATCGGCAGTTTGTCGCGGAGTTATTACGGTTAAAAGGGTGACCTTAGTTTTTGTACGCCTAACCTTATCTGAACATAGATCATTGAGTAATGAAAGCGCGGCTTGGGAGTGTTCTGATCCATCATAGGCGAGCAGAATGTTCATTGGTGGATGAAAATGTTCGTTTGACATATACTCCTCCTTTTAGAATCTATATATGATCACTGGATATTGCGCATAGCCAATATATATTAGATAATTGATGTCTTGCTATAACGATCTTGTAAATTTGATCATCAGATTTGGTAACAATCCGATTTAATAGATTGATGTATCAGTATTGGTACGATAATCCGACAAATGATCGGATGATCTGTTAATACTATAGCAAAATATTTATGTAACTTCAAGAGGGGGAATGTAAATTAATGACAAAGTGAGGGGATCGCTTAACCAATTAATTCATCCCTTAGAAATTGCAGGAATATATAGTTAAATTTCTCGGGTTGCTCAACAATGAGTGCGTGCCCTGCATTCGACATAATTATTTGTCTTGCGTTTGGGATATAGTCAGCTAGTGTCTGTTGATTTGTAGCTGGTACTGTGGTGTCATCCTGACCAGTGACGATTAATGTTTGATTTCTTATTTCACTAAGGCGTGATGTCACAGTGAACAATCCAAGCGCGCGCATTGTTGCCCGATAACCTCGGAGATCTGCCTGGTTTATCTGTTCAATAAGTACTTTACGTAATTCAACCTGTTCGGGATTGGGAAATATCCGTTTTGCAACCGTTCGAGCTTGAGTATCTAGACCTAAAGTGTGCACCAGAAACAGTCGAAATGCGAAGTATAACCAGATGCTGGCACGCTTTGGACGCAGACTTGAAAATGTATTAATCAGTACTAATTTGTCAACCAGGTTAGGATAATCGAGCGCCAATTGTAATGCTATGGTTCCACCCATAGATATACCGGCGACATGTGCTTTGTATACTCCAAGATCGAAGAGTAGGTGCGCCATCTCGGAAGCCATTTTAGCTATCGATGTTCCTCCTCCAGGATAGCTTGACTTTCCGAACCCAGGCGCGTCTGGAGCAAGTACTCTGAAATTCTCGTCTTCTAAGATTTGTCTCTGTAACCCCCACGATTCGCTTGTTGCACCCAATCCATGTAAAAGCAATACGACTGGGTTTCCATTTGGATTTTCGTCAATGTAATGGAACTTTAAATTCGGTATGAGTTCCAGGATGGGCATTTTTCGTTAAAAAGGTTTTTCTGGTGTTTATTCCATCCTGCTTACCAGAATGCCTGTCTTCCAAATCAGGGATGGATGACTTTTTCAGTCATTTTCACACCCAAGAAAACTTGATATCCTCACGCCTCATCTTTCGTATCTTCATCCGCAGCTTCTTCACCTTCTCCTTCTTCCTCATCCCCTTTCATTCCTTCCCTGAATGAACGGATACCGGTTCCAAGTTCGCCTGCTATTTTGCCGATGCGGCCAACTCCAAATAGAACTATGACGATGACCAAAATGATGATCAATTCAGTTGGTCCAAGAGATGGCATATAAGTACCTCCAAATCCTATAAAAATATTTCGTAAATTATTCTGCAATGTACTAGTAAATATCTATACAGGAATTATACTACCCAATTGCGTCTGTCTGACAGCGATATTATTTTGGATTAATTTTCATTAATTGATCTTATCCTCAGACTTGGTAAAATTATGAACAATATTCTCGTAACGCATATGGAAGTTACCCTTAATCCTTGAAAATCTTTGGAGCACAACAGTATTGGAAGGTAGTAAGATATTTGAATGGACTGGAGTGTAAAAAACTCGGATTATCATCTAGATGGATTACATAAATGAGTAGAATACTGCCAGACTTAATTGTTGTTGGTGGGGGATTGGCGGGAAGCGAAGCTGCCTGGCAAGCAGCTGAACGTGGGTTGAAAGTCCATTTATATGAGATGCGTCCAGTGGTGGAGACGGGCGCCCATACGGGTCCTTACCTGGCAGAGTTAGTATGTTCAAACTCGCTCGGTTCAAATTTGCCGGATCGAGCTCCAGGTCTTCTGAAAGATGAATTACGACGTCTGGGCTCACTGTTGATCAATTGTGCTGAAGAAATGGCTGTTCCAGCCGGAGGCGCGCTAGCGGTTGATAGGGGACTTTTCGCTCAAAAAGTGACTGAGAAGATCGAGAACCACCAAAGAATCGAAATTATCCGTGAGGAAGTAACAGAGCTCCCAGTTGGATTAACTATAATTGCCACAGGTCCTTTGACTTCTACTGGATTATCCGCGTCGATATCTAAATTAACCGGTGAGGAGCATTTATACTTCTTTGATGCTATCTCTCCGATTGTCACACTTGAGTCAGTCTTTATGGATGTGGCGTATCGCGCTTCTCGCTATGGTCGTGGCAGCCAGATTGAGGGGGATTACATTAATTGCCCGTTTACTGAAGATCAGTATTTTGTATTTGTTGAAGAATTAATTACTGCAGAGCGTATTGAATTGAGAGACTTCGAGCTTGAACTTGAGGTAGGGGTAAAGGCAGGTGCACACAAGTTCTTTGAAGGTTGTTTACCAGTGGAGATAATGGCCAGCAGAGGAAAAGATGCTTTATCACATGGCCCGATGCGACCCATTGGGCTTGACAACCCACGGACAGGACGCTGGCCTCATGCAGTTGTCCAACTTCGACAGGATGATCTGGCTGGAACGCTCTATAATTTGGTCGGTTTCCAGACTAATCTGAAGTTTGCAGAACAAAGGCGAGTTTTTCGGATGATACCAGGATTGGAAAAGGCAGCATTTGCTCGTTACGGGCAAATGCACCGGAATACCTTCATCTTTTCTCCCGCGCATTTAAAGCCTTCGTTGCAATTTAGAGGTCGTGAAGACTTGCTGTTTGCCGGTCAGATAACCGGTGTCGAAGGCTATATTGGGAATATTGCTACTGGCTTATTGGCGGGTTGGAATGCAGTAAGAGAGTATCGAGGGAAGGATCCATTGGTATTGCCACAGACTACCATGATAGGTGCTTTGTGTAATTACATTACCCATGCCAGCCCCGCTGATTTTCAACCTATGAAGGCGAATTTTGGTATACTGCCACCTCTTGATACAGGTGAAAAAAAACTACGTGGCAAACGCAATCGTGCTGCTGCGTATACTATTCGAGCTGGCAAAGACCTCGAGAAGTTTATGAAAAATATAAAAGAGGATAGCTTCAAATAAATAGAGCAAGCATTGATCACGCTATTTCCTAAATAAACGATTTATGCGCGTAGCCATTTAAACACACATGTCCAAAACAAAAATATTCACCCGCAGAAACACAATCATCACTCTGATAAGCTTGACCTTCCTCACTATTCTCTTAATCTCTACTACCCGCCCATATAATGACAATAACAGCGCGCAAAAGGAGACCTTTAATGGTCTACTTGCCCTTCAAAGTGTTGAGTACCAAACTTCTCTTGGACCACGAACCCCGGGTAGCCCAGCCCACGCACAAACCATATCTTGGATGGAGTCTGAGCTAACTCGGTACGGATGGACTACTGAGATACAAGAAACGCGGATAATGGATAAACCAATCAAAAACGTAATAGCCTGGAGAGGAGAAGGCAGGCCTTGGATTATCCTCGGTGCGCA
>DAOVXM010000037.1 GCA_030636125.1 Chloroflexota bacterium
GGTCTCCCCTGGAACGGCCGCTGGCTTAAAAATGGCTTAACTTTTTTATTGACAGGTCATTCAAGTTGATATAAACTCTTATTATATTTCAGACTAATCCAGAAAAATAACCTTTGTAGGTACGCTTTAGCATCGCTGTTGCAACTAGCCAAAAATTCTACTGAGAATGACTAGTACCTGTCAATGGAACATAAAAAAGAGAATTTGAAGATGAGGGGAGGTTCTTGCTTTATTTCCAGCGTGAAAGAGATAATCCCACGCTATTTTGGCGCGTTTTTGGCTGGTGCATTATTACCTGGATGCATCTAGTTTTAGGATGATATCCAGATGGGGTAGCTGTGCTGCTCTTGGTTCAAACGTTCGACACTTAAGGAGGTGATGTAACCTGACCTAATACTATAGACATATTAAAAAGACCGCATTGCTGTATCAGATCACCTGTCTATTGGCAAATTTCCTAATCCATTGAGAGGAGAGAGAAAATGAATAAACGAAATCTGATGTTTGTATTGAGCTTGATTTTAGTTGGGGCGTTCCTAGCAAGTGCTTGCGGTCAAGCAGCCCAACCAGCCATTGTAATTGGCGTGAATGCACCGCTAACTGGAGACATCCCTAAAGTGGGTGAAGGTAGTAAGTTTGCGGCACAGATGTGGTTGGAGGACATTAACGAGGCTGGTGGATTGGACGTTGGCGGCACAAAGTACCCGGTTGAGCTGGTTATCGAGGATAACGAGTCCAAGGCAGAATCAGCTACCAAGGCCAACACCAAGTTAATTACCCAGGATGAAGTATTAGTGATTGTGGGCCCGCAATCCTCCAAGCAGGCGGTGCCAGCGGGTGGCGTGGCGAACGATAATGAAACCCCGATGGTCAGCCCGTGGTCGACAAACCCCAACACCACCTTGGACCGGCCATGGGTGTTCCGCACACCCTTCCTGGATCCCTTCCAGGGACCGGTCATCGCCAATTTCGTTTCCGAAGAATTTGGCTTCACTAAAGCTGCGGTGCTTTATGATGTCGCCAGCGATTACCCGAAAGGATTAGCTGAGTTCTTTAAAGGAGCTTGGGAGGATATCAACGGGGCTGGTTCTGTGGTGGCCTATGAGAGCTTTACGACCAAGGACACTGATTTCTCGGCCCAACTTACCAAGATCAGGGAGTCAGGGGCTGAATTTATCTTCACGCCTCAGTATTACAACGAGGTGGCTTTGATCGCACAGCAGGCTCATGAATTGGGCTGGGATGCACCCATTGTGGGTAGCGACAGTTGGGGCTCGGCTGAGCTGATGAATCTGTGCGGTGACGACTGCAAAGG
The DNA here is from genome assembly GCA_030636125.1 of Chloroflexota bacterium. The sequence goes on from DAOVXM010000037.1 coordinate 1,316, forward strand.
GCTGTTCTTCAGCACTCATTACGCTGCCGCTGGAGCCACAGGTGCTACAAAAGAGTTCATTGATCGCTATAACGCCGAACATGGATACATACCTGATGATGTAGGCGCGCTCACCTGGGATACAATGCTCATCATCCAGAAAGCTATCCAAGATTGTGGCGAGATCACCGGGGATATCAGTAAAGATCGTGCTTGTGTGCGTGCTGCGCTGGCAAAAATTAAAAACTTCGAGGGTATAACTGGAACGATGACCTTCACTGAACAAGGAGACCCGATTAAGTGCGCGGTTATCGTCAAGATCAGTGACGCTGGCGAGTTCGAGTTTTATCAACAAGTTTGCCCATAAGAGTGGGAGGTTAGGGCTTCCCCCCAGTTTCTCGAAATTTCGCGACCTTTGTGGGTTGTGAATAATAACATAGGAGAGCGGGCCAAGGTGGATACCAAAAACCCGCCCTCCTATTAGAAGGAGGTGTTAAAGCAATGGAATTTTTCCTCCAAATGGTGGTTAACGCCCTTCAGCTGGGAAGTTTCTACGCCTTGATCGCTCTGGGGTATTCCATGGTCTATGGCGTGCTCTTGTTGTTCAACTTTGCTCACGGTGACATCTTTATGGTTGGGGCATATATTGGCTTCGGCATTGCGATCGGTTTCCTTTGGTTGCTGGGCTTTACCGCGCTTGTTATACCCGGCTGGTTGGTATTAGTGCTGACCATCCTGCTGGCGATGTTTGTGACTTCCTTTTTTGGCATAGCCCTCGAGAGGATCGGCTACCGGCCTTTGCGCAATGCGCCGCGCGCCTCCGCGGCTATCACGGGTCTGATGATCGGTATCATGCTGGAGACTGCCAACCTGGCCTTATTGGGTGCACAGCGGTTTAGCTTCCCAAGCCTGATCGAGACGACCACCTACCAGATTTCAGGCGTGATCATTACCAACAAGAAGATAATGATCGTCCTAGTGGCTTTATTGCTCATGTTAGCCTTGCACCAGTTCGTACAGCGGACCAAGTGGGGTATGGCTATGCGGGCTACGGCTTATGACTTCGTGGTCGTGCCTCTCATGGGTGTGCCTCTTAATAATATCGCCGCGCTCACCTTTGCCCTGGGATCGGGGCTGGCAGCCGCGGCCGGGATTCTCTTTAGCGTCGCTTATCCGGTTCTGGATCCTTATATGGGTATTACTTTTGGCTGGAAAGCATTTGTAGCCGCAATCTTAGGCGGTCGCGGCTCCATTTTGGGAGCTGCGGTAGCTGGGTTCATGCTGGGTTTCATCGAGATTTTTGTGGCGGCGTTTTTCCCATCAACGTTGCGCGATCTGATAGCTTACTCGATCATCTTGCTTATCCTGGTCTTTAGACCGCACGGTTTATTCGGTGAGGAATATACCGCCCAGTTGAGGCTATAACCAAAAGTGAAGCGATTTAGATGAAGAATACGAGGGAAAAATATGGCAGTTACTAGCGGAACGATATCCACAAACCGGGAGCGTATTAGCCTACTGAAAACACAGATATCGGCGCCATTTGTCCTGGTGCCTATGCTCGGTTGGCTCCTGGGAGCGTTGGTCGCGGTGGTGCTTGAACCGCTCATCGGTCTGCCACTGGCCCAGGCATTGGGTATGCGTAGGATTCCTGCCCTGTTTGGCATTGTTATTGCGCTCCAAAAGCCGGCGCTGATCCCCAGTACCATCCTGTATGATTTATTGATCTATGTCTTGCCCATTACTCTGGTCGCAAAGTTGAGCGCCACACCGGCGAACTGGACGGTGACCAAATTATTTAATATCCGCTCGTGGGTATCCGTACTTTTACATATCTTGCTGTTGTATATCATCCTACAAATCTGGGTAGATGTCAGCGACTACCGCCTCCTGGTGGTCAGGCTAATCCTGGTCGCAATCATTATCACGTTGAGCTTGAATTTAATTAATGGTTATATGGGGGAATTCTCTTGCTCCCACCCTGGGTTTATTGCTCTGGGGGCCTATGGTGCCTCGGTTTTCACGGTGGGATTATTCGTCAATGATAACATCCTGGGAGCTGCGCTCTTGCCGGAAAGTATGGGGCGTTTTTTGTTTCCGATCGGTTTGATATTGGGTGGCGTGATGGCTTCTTTAGGGGCTATTATAGTTGCTATCCCTTCGTTTAATACTCGCGGCGACTATTTGGCAATTATTTCATTAGCGTTCATGTTCATGGTTAAAAGCCTATTCGAGAACCTGGAGGTCGTTGGTGGGCCGCGCGGCTTAGGAAGTCAGCCAGATTGGGCTGGTTTACCGACCGTGTTCCTCTGGACGATTCTGGGTGTCTGGATCATGAATAATTTTGTCCGTTCTACCCTGGGGAAAGCGTTGAACGCAGTGCGTGACGGTGAGACGGCGGCCGAAGCCATGACGGTCAACACTCGCCGTACGAAGTTTACAGCTTTCTTGTTTGGAGCGTTTTGGGCTGGCGTGGCGGGTGGGCTTTATGCCCATGTGATCCGATATGTCAATCCCAGTTCCTTCGGTATCCAGATGCTGGCCGAGGTTCTGGCCATGGTCTACTTTGGCGGATTGAATTCAATCCAGGGGTCGATCGTCGGCGCCCTTAGCATCAACCTTCTCGGTGAAGCGCTGCGACCACTAGAAATATATAAATGGCTTGTCATCCCACTCCTGCTGATCGTTGTGATGATAACTCGCCCGACAGGGTTAATATCGTTCACAACATTTGATTTCACGACATTGATCAAGCCAAAACAGAAACCAGAGGGGGAGGTGTAGCATGGCACTGCTGCAAGTTGATAATATGACCCACTACTTTGGGGGGTTGCGAGCGGTCAATAATTACAGCCTCGAAATTGAGCTAGGGCAAATCAGGGGCTTAATTGGACCCAATGGAGCTGGAAAAACCACCATTTTCAATCTCATCACGGGAATCTATAAACCGACGGAAGGCGATATCGTCTTGGAAGGCAACAACCTCATCGGTCTCAGACCTCATCAAATCGCCTCTAGGGGCCTGGCGCGCACATTTCAAAATTTGCGCTTGTGGCGGCATATGACCGTCCTTGAGCATGTAAAACAAGCGCGTTATTCAAAGATCAACTACGGGTTGGTTGGCGCCTTTTTTGGAACCGCTGAACGTCATCGCGAAGAAGAAGAGAATGAAAGGATCGCGCGTGATTTGCTTAACTTGGTGGGGATTTCCCAACTTGCGGACCAGGTTGTAACCAATCTGCCTTATGGCGCCCAGCGCAGGGTGGAACTAGCGCGTGCCCTGGCAATTGAACCTGTAATATTGTTCCTGGATGAACCCACTGCTGGCATGAATCCCGAAGAGCTGGAACAAATGATGCAGATCGTGAGACAAGTTCACCAAGAGCTGGGTATGGCGATATTCCTCATTGAGCATAGGATGAGAGTGGTTATGGAACTTTGCGAAGTAATTCAAACTCTGGTCTTTGGAGAGGTTATTGCAGAGGGTGGCCCGGAGGAGATTCGCAACAACCCGGCCGTGATAGAAGCTTATCTTGGCAAGGAGGTGGTGACTTGATGTTGCTCTCCATAGAAAACCTTGGGGTCTCCTATGACAAAATAAAAGCCCTGCATGGGGTGAGCTTTCAAGTTGATGAGGGAGAAATCGTCTGCATTATTGGTGCTAACGGCGCTGGGAAGAGTACTACGTTGCGCGCAATCTCTCGCTTAGTCCCGGTCGAAAAAGGAAGTAAGATGACCTTTATGGGCAAAGACTTGCTTGAATATAATGCAGATAAGGTGGTCAGCGAACTGGGGATCTCGCATGCTCCTGAGGGCAGACGATTATTTGGCAATTTAACCGTCATGGAGAATCTCAAATTAGCAGCTTATGCTCGCAAGGATGGGCGCCAGGTGAACCAGGATATCGAGTGGGTGTTTTCTATCTTTCCCCGCCTAGAAGAGCGCATGCACCAGAAATCAGGCACGCTCAGTGGAGGCGAACAGCAAATGCTAGCCGTGGGGAGAGCGCTTATAAGTGGCAGAAAGGTCATGCTTTTGGATGAACCCTCGATGGGATTGGCGCCCTTGTTGATGATGGATGTTTTTGATGTAATGACCGAGATCAATAAGAAGGGGACTACTATCTTGCTTGTTGAGCAAAATGCGCGCATGGCGTTGCAATTTGCCCAGCGTGGTTATGTGTTGGAGAGCGGTAATTTGGTCTTGGAGGGAGATTCCAAGGATTTATTGAATGATCCTCAAGTGAAGAAGGCTTATCTTGGCGGTTAGATAAAGTGCAACTAACCAACTTGGGATAGGGTGAGATGGGTAAATGATGTGCGGGGAGCGTACGCTCCCCGCACATCATTTACCCAAAATCCCTCCTTAAAGATCAGGTTTACATATTTATCCGGGGGGCGCGCGCTCCAATAGCACACACGACTTCATAATTAATTGTTCCCCAGACCTCAGCGATATCCTCGGCCGTGATCCGGCAACCTTCTTGTTCACCCAGTAATATAACCGTGTCACCTGCCTGAGCTTCTGGTACCTCATCCAGTTGTACCAAAATCTGGTCCATACACACCCGGCCGATCACTGGTACCCGTCGGCCCCCGACCAGCACATAGTTTCCTGGTGTTCTTCGAAATCCATCGGCGTAACCCGCGGGGATTGTCCCCACACGCTCGTTATTTTGGGTGATGTATTCGTGGCCATAGCTCACGCCGGACCCGGCTGGTAAGACCTTCACCTGGCTTAGAACAGTCTTCCAGGTTAATGCCCGACGAAAGCTCTCAGGAGTGGGGCATTCTGCTGATGGGTTCAAGCCATACATGGCAATCCCTAAACGTACTAGGTTAAAGTGAGCGCTGGGGCGAGTCAGGCTGGCTGCCGAGTTGGCGGCGTGGACAAGCGGCGGCCTCAAGCCCATCTGCTCCAGCTTAAGGATCACCGTTCGAAAAATATCCTCCTGGTGGTCGCTAGGTGTTTTGTCGAGTTCGTCTGCACGCGCGAAGTGTGTGAAAAGACCTTCCAAGACCACCCCAGGCGTATTGGTGATATGCTCTGCCAGTGCTAATGTTTCTTGTGGAGGGATGCCGAGCCGGCCCATACCAGTGTCGACTTTGAGATGCAAGAGAGCCGAAGCCCCGGTATTTACTGCGAGCGCAGAGGCTTTTTCCACTTGCTCGTAGTTCCACACAGTCATCGAGATCCTATGGTTAATGGCGTCCAGCATTCCGCCAGCAGGTGTGTAGCCAAGCAATAGTATTGGGCAGTCCAACCCCGCACCTCGCAGCTCGAGGGCCTCCTCGATTTGGGCAACACCACACCAGGTTGCCCCGCCTTGTAGGGCGGCCTGGGCGACCGGCAGCGCGCCGTGACCATAGGCGTTGGCCTTTACGATCGCCATAACTTCTACGCCGCTTAGATCACGCACATAGCGCACATTGTATTCAATCGCCCCGAGGTCAATTTCCACCCAGGTTGAATAGATATTTTCCATAGCCATGATAAAAGTATACTTTGGAATACAAATGGGGAAAAGGTGTCGTTGACCCGCTATCTTGGGGATGCTATAATGCGGACCAGGACCTACGAATTATGCGTATCCTCGATGAAAAGCAAGAGATCCTGCTCAATGAAGAACGCAAACTGTTGAATGATCTTCGCGTAGCCTTAGCGCAATTTGGGGCTACGCTTGAAGATCACGAAACACTCGGCGAGTGCATCCAGCAACTCGACGAGCTCTTCCTGCTGGTTGTGGTCGGAGAGTTTAACTCCGGGAAGAGCGCTTTTATAAACGCCCTTTTGGGTCAAAATGTTTTGGAAGAGGGGGTCACGCCAACTACAACCCAGATCAACATTTTGCGTTATGGTGAAGACCGGGAACGTGTAGTTGAGAGCGAGAGCCTGCACATTCTGAGCTCCCCCGTGGATATGCTGGCTGAGATCAGCATCGTGGATACTCCTGGTACAAATGCCATCATCCGCGAGCATGAAGCCATCACCTCTCAATTTGTGCCACGCTCAGACCTGGTCCTTTTTATCACTTCCGCTGATCGACCTTTCACTGAGAGTGAACGCATCTTCCTGGAGCGCATACGCGATTGGGGTAAGAAGATTGTAGTCGTGCTCAATAAGATTGATCTTTTTCAAACCGATAAGGAGCTTGACCAGGTACAGACCTTTATTGCTGAGAACGCGCAAGCACTGTTTGGCATGACTCCGGAAATATTCGCGGTAAGTGCGCGCTTGGCTCTGCGTGCTAAACAAGGTGAACCTGCGCTGTGGCTGGATAGCCGTTTTGAATCGCTTGAAAACTTTATTCACGATACGCTGGACGAGGGAGAGCGCTTGCGTCTCAAATTCCTTAGTCCCTTGGGAGTCGGCCAACACTTAACCGATAAATATTTATCGGTTATTGATTCACGACTGGATACACTAAAGACGGATTTTGACACATTAAAAGATGTCGAATCCCAGTTGAACCTCTATAAAGAGGACATGTACCGGGATTTTGATTTTCGTATGGCCGATATCGATAATGTGCTCCTGGAAATGGAACAGCGCGGCCAGGATTATTTTGACGAAACCCTACGCCTGGCCAAGATCTTTGACTTGCTCAACAAGAAGCGGATTCAACAAGAGTTCGAGGATATCGTTGTTAGCAATACACCCCAGCAGATTGAAAAAAAGACAGATGAGCTGATTGATTGGCTGGTTGACAGCGAGCTACGCCAGTGGCAGGCGATTACAGAACACCTGGCTGAGCGCAGGCGCCAGCATAAGGATCGTATCGTAGGTGATGCAGGCGGGGGCAGTTTTCATTACGATCGTGAGCGTTTGATTGAGGGAGTAGGGCGTGATTCACAGCGTGTTGTCGATAACTACGATAAGGAAGATGAAGGTAAAGCGTTAGCAGACGGCGCTCGCAATGCTGTCGCTGCCCTGGCAGCTGTTGAAGTTGGCGCGCTTGGATTAGGCACGTTAGTTGCAATCCTGGCAACGACTGCCACTGCTGATGTGACTGGCGTGTTATTGGCCAGCCTGTTGGCTGCTTTGGGTTTGTTCATCATACCAGCTAAACGTCGTCGGGCGAAGAATGAGATGCGCGAGAAAATCGCTGACATGCGGGAGCAACTTGTCCAATCGCTGCGGGCGCAATTTGAAAGTGAAATCGAGCGCAGTATACAAAAGATCAATGAAGCGATTTCTCCTTATACTCGCTTTGTCCGTGCTGAACAAAATAAACTATTAGATGACCAGGCCACGTTCAACGAGATAAAGAATGGGCTAAGCCGGCTAGAAGTCAAGGTAGAAGAAATCTCAAATCTGGCAGAAATTGAAAGAGAGTGATCATAATATTGCTATGGACGAACATCAACCCCCTTCAGTGAGTTCTTTCATCCCAGCAGCTGTTTTACTTGGTGTTATTGGATGGTGCGGCCTGATCGTTGTGATTTACTATGCTTTACCTACCGTAATTCCTCGCTGGTTGTTCTTTTTTTTGAGTGTGCTGGCAGTCACTGGAACGGCTTTACCTGTGGTTGCCTTTCTGAACCGTCGCTTCCCCGGCACACCACCCCCAACACACGGTGTGATCATACGCCAGGCCATCTGGATCGGTATCTATATCCCGACCCTGCTGTGGCTGCAAATTGGGCGAGTGCTTACCCCAGCCCTGGCGTTGCTGCTGGCGGTTGGTTTGGTGCTGATAGAATGGCTACTGCGCCTGCGTGAAAAAAGCCAATGGGAACCGAAAAGTGAGGCGTAAAAGGTTTTATATGATCCGCCGAGCCTGGGGGATAGTAGATTTCTATTTACTCAATCCGTGTAATGTCTGATTTGCGCTCGCTCCCCTCTGTTGACCAGCTATTGATATCTTCCCAAGGGGTGGAGTGGGTCGCTAGGTATGGGCGCCCGCTGGCCTTGGATGCCATCCGCAGGACTTTAGATCAAGCTAGAGAGCAATACCGGCAAGAAGGGATAATCCCGGACACTGATGTATTACTGGCTCAAATTCAATCATCCCTTGAGATCTGGGTTGCACCAACCTTAGGACCGGTTATCAATGCAACCGGTGTTATTTTACATACCAATCTCGGGCGCGCTCCTCTCAGCAAAACGGCGTTACAGGCTGCTCAAAGTGTAGCTTTAGGATATTCCACATTGGAGTACGATCTGTCAAAAGGGAAGCGCGGCTCACGTTTGATCCACGCCGAGGTGTTATTGCAACGCCTAACAGGGGCTGAGGGGGCGCTCGTGGTGAATAATAATGCCGCGGCAGTGATGCTGGTGCTGACGGCGCTGGCTCGTCGTCGGGCAGTGGTTATCGCCCGTTCGCAGTTGGTTGAGATCGGTGGAGGATTTCGTATCCCCGATGTGATGAAACAATCCGGTGCCCGCTTGGTGGAGGTCGGAACTACAAACCGTGTACATTTACGCGATTACGAGATCGCGTTGGAGGAAAAGCCGACCGTATTTTTGCGCGTTCACCGTTCAAACTTTCGAATCCTGGGCTTTACCAGCGAACCTGAGTTAGCCGAAATCGCAGAGGTGGCTCATCGCGCTGGTCTGTCCATGGTTGACGACCTGGGCTCGGGCTCACTGATAGACACGGCGCGTTATGGCCTGGGACACGAGCCTATGGTTCAGGAATCGTTGGCGGCTGGGGCTGACCTGGTGTGTTTTTCAGGGGATAAGCTTCTCGGAGGGCCGCAGGCAGGCATCATCATCGGCCGCGCCGACCTGGTCACTAAACTAAAAAAACACCCCCTGGCCCGCGCCATTCGCGCGGATAAGCTGGGCCTATCCGCTCTCTCCGCGACCTTGTTACATTATTTGAAAGATGAAGCCGAGCGCGAAATCCCTATCTGGCGTATGATCGCAGCTCCAACTGAACAAATCCAGGCTCGTGCTCAAGGGTGGGTGAAAAGTATTGGTCAAGGAGAAGTAATTCAGGGCGAGTCAACTGTTGGCGGAGGTAGCTTGCCTGGGGAAACTTTGCCTACATCCCTGGTCGCCTTGCAAGTGCGTAGCCCAAAACGCTTTTTGGAGAGATTGCGCCAGGCTCAGCCACCTATCGTCGCCCGCACTCAAGATGACCGTGTTGTGTTTGACCCACGCACAGTTCTGCCAGATCAAGATGAGGCCCTGCTGACTGGATTAAGTGGTGCCTTGCGTCCATGAGATAATAGATAAACGCGAATAGCGCGAATAGACGAATGCCGCGAATGAATATATATAATTATTGCTAAATGACAAGCATGGTTATGGGTAATTAAAAATAGGAAATATTTGCGCAATTCGATCATTAGTGTCATTCGCGTTGAATAAACTAAGGCGAATTGTACGGATCGTCGCTTGACAAGAGTAGCCTTACTATAAGATATTTATTATGAGTACCAAGATTATTGAAAAGGAGATTTCGTTTAAAATCATGGAGGCTGCATTTGAAGTTCACAATGAACTTGGTCCCGGCTTCCTCGAATCAATTTACGAAGAGGCTCTGGCTCTAGAACTTCAAGCACGCAATCTCGTCGTGGAGACTCAAAAGAGGATCCCCGTATTCTACAAAGGTCAACAAATTGGTGAACATGTGCTAGATCAAGTCGTGGACGGTAAAATAATCCTTGAGTTGAAAGCTGTGACTGAGATTGCACCATTTCATAAACAACAGGCGGTTTCTTATCTAAAGGCGACTGGACTGCCATTAGCAATTGTAATTAATTTTGGAGCGCGTCGTGTTCAATCTGCTCGGGTAGTAAACACAAAACGAGCTGGCGAATTGGTTTAATTAATGGCGAATACCACGAATAGACGAATGTCGCGAATGAGAATGTGAATATGTTGCGAGGTCGAGGGTGTGAGTTGGTAAGGAGATATTAA
>DAOVXM010000026.1 GCA_030636125.1 Chloroflexota bacterium
ATTCAGATTGACCGAAAATGGACCGGCATCCACAGGCCCAAGATTCACAACACTTAAATGCACGCCAAGGCGGTTTTTCTCATCGTAGCAAGGTTCACCCATTTCAGGTTGAAAAGCCAAATCTTTTAATGCCAAATCAGGAAGAGGTGCGGGAGAGGCTGTAGGTGTTATTGTAGCAATCGGTGTGTTCGTGGGGGAGGACCAACCATCGGGAACACACGCATATGTTATTAACACTAAAACGCTTAAGAATATACTTCCTAAGTAAATCTTTTTGCGCGTCATGGCATTTGCTACTTGGACAACGACCTTGAAACCAGGTAACAGATAGGGAAAACGACAATTTGTTTGACAGTTGAACCAGCAAGGACTAAGTTTGCCGACCGGATTACAAACTAACCTGGTGCTCCGAGGTATACATGGCATCAAAGGCTGCAATGGACACTTCCAGCATATCAAGGCTTGGTTCGCGAGTGGTTAAATGTTGCAAAGCCAAATTTGGCTTGACTAATATACGAACCAGGGAGGAATCCATGTGATTGGAGGTCCAGCGGATATATTCATAAGCTACGCCAGCCAACACCGGTAAAAGCAGGATACGGCTCGCCAACCGCCAAAACATGGGTAACGGACCTAACAGGCTGAACAGCAAAACCGAAAACACAACCAAGGTAAGCAAAAAAGCAGTCCCACAGCGAGGATGCTCCAAAGAAAAGCGCGATACATTCTCAGGCGTCAAATCGGCTCCTGCTTCGAAAGCGTTGATGGTTTTATGCTCAGCACCGTGGTAAGCATACACCCTACGAATATCAGGCATCAAGCCAACTGCCCAAATGTAAGCAACCAACAGAAACAATCGCACTAAGCCTTCAGCTAAATTGCCCCACCAAGCACTTAATCCGAGGTAATTTTCTGATAATTGACCCACAACAGCCGGAAGAAGAAAAAACAAACCAATACCAAATATCAAGGAAACGCCCAGAGTTATGTACAGCATTGGACCTTCTATCTTTTCCTCTTCATCAGTCTGGACATTAGCCGATATGGTCAAGGCTCTCATCCCTAAACCAAGTGCATCCCATAACATTACCAATCCGCGGAGAAAGGGAATCTTGGTAACCCGGCTTTTATAGATACCACCTAAATTTTCAGTATGTAAAACAATTTCTTCATTTGGAGCCCGCATGGCAATAGCCACAGATTTCAGGCCACGCATCATCACACCCTCAATGACTGCCTGACCACCATAAGTGGGCATTTTTAATTCACTCATTTTCTACTCCGTAAAATGTGATCAGCGATGTAATATAGGAATTAGCATGGTTCATGCTTCACCTTCACAAAATATATTACTCGCTTAGATTGTAAAAGAAGTGGATTATCGCTTCAATACCCCGTTGCCAGGTTGGCAGGTGGATTTTCTCGTTTGGGGCATGCAAGTTATCCTCAGGAAGCGAAAAGCCTATATTTACCGATTCTACGCCCAAGAACTCCTGGAACATTGCCACAACAGGTATTGACCCTCCCTCACGCCGGAAGATCGGGCGCCTACCCCAAACAGTATCAAATGCTTGCGACATCGCCTTTACCCCAATTGATTCCCGGTCAGAGATAGCGGATGATCCACTTGACAGTTTCTCAAGCTCATAGCGCACCGTACTGGGAGCGTTAGATGCAAGGTAATCTAACATTTGTTGGTGAACTTCTTCTGGATCCTGATCCGGAACCAAGCGACAGGAAATCTTCGCCATCGACCATGCAGGCAACACAGTCTTTGAACCCTCACCAGTGAAACCTGAAAGCAGTCCATTAACTTCCAGAGTAGGACGTGCTCCTACTCGCTCGACTGGAGAATAGCCACTCTCACCCCATAAGCCAGGAACACCTGATTGTTTTATATAAAATGCCTCATCCACTGGCAAGCGGGCTAATTCTTCCCGCTCTTTGTCATCGATGGAACGCACCTTATCATAAAAACCAGGCAGAGTTACACGTCCCTGTTCATCATGCGTGCCGGCAACTAGCTCGCACAAGGCCTGTGCTGGATTGTGAACAACCCCGCCAAACATACCCGAATGCAGATCATGATCGGGTCCATAAAGTCGCAACTCGAAATATACCAGTCCGCGTAAAGCGTAAGTTATCGTGGGCAAATCAGCCGCAAGCATGCCAGCGTCAGGATTGAGAACCAAATCACAGGCTAATAATTCCTTGTGATCAGCGATAAAAGCATCCAGACTAGGCGAACCAATTTCCTCCTCACCCTCGAACAAAAATTTTACATTTACAGGCAGACTTCCATTATCCTTGATCGCTTCCAGCGCAAAGAGAGCTGCCATTATCTGGCCTTTCATATCCGTTGCACCACGCGCATACAAGTTATCGCCGCGAACATCAGGGTCAAACGGGTCACTCTCCCAGAGGTGTAAAGGGTCAACCGGCTGCACATCATAATGTCCGTAAACCAATACTGTTGGAGCAGCACTCCCCGCGCTATAGGACTCGCCATAAACCACCGGCTCACCAGCAGTGGGATAAACCCGCGCATTATCCATACCTAAAGCGCCTAACTTTTCTACCAACCAATCGGCACAGCGCTGCATATCTTGTTTATATTCGGATTCTGTAGAAATCGAAGGAATCGTAAGGATATCTATGAATTCTTCTAGAAAGCGAGACCGATTCTCATGGATATATTGGATGGCAGCGGTGCGGGTTTGGGACATTAAAAAGCTCCTTGATTTAGTCGCGAAGATGTTCTCTTGACGAATTTATCTACATGAGTAGAAAACTGAGAAACGAAGTGATAGATCTCGAGATATGATTACACAAATGATTATACCCTTCTATGCAAATGTTGATTTGAACTTTAACATTATTCGCCCGTATTCACAGGCAGGTGCCCAGATTCTTTACGACGCTCACCTATCTTGGGACCCACCCAAACGATGAACAGAAAGAAACATCAGATAGCAAACAAACAAAAAGGCAGTAAACATGAAGGTGAAACCAAAAAAGCGTAGGTTACTAAAAGGGTTAACAAATCGGTAGGCTACTTCTGCTAAAATCTCCTCTGGCTGAATTAATAAATCCCAACTATTCCAACGCGAGAAACGCCCAAGATAGAGACCCAGGCTACCCAAAGCCAATGCTAGGATTGCAAAGAGCCAACCAACAAACGATCCAGTGTAAGCCTCAACCAATTTTTGCATGGTTCGCAATGAGGCAATGGCAAGAAATAACCCGGTCCAGGCAAAGGTTACCAGCAATCCGATATCATACCAGATTGGAACCGGTGGACGGGAGTGTAAGTGCAAGAAATCAGTCACAATATAGGGTGCGTTTGGAAAGAAAGCCAACCACAACGCACCTGGGAGAAGAAGCATCCACCAAGACTTCGGGAAGAGACGATATGCGGCAGCCGCCATAACGCTGAAGATATACGGTATCCAAGCCAGAAAGAGATTCCATACCAAAAAGCGGTAAATCAACCAATTTCCACTAAGAAGTACTCGTCCAATGTATATACTGAATGCCAGTAAACAGGATAGAATGATAGGATATACCAGTTGGCTAGCAAAAAAGTCATGAATCTTGCGCAAATAAGTAAACATGTCAGCCTCCAGCCAAATCCATACAGGATTTACATCTCGATCTTGCTCTGATAGAAAAAACACGTACAATGCTACGTGGCTTCTTCCAGCAAATATATTTCAAATCAACCATTACGGATACGATCTGCCTAAGCTCCGTTAATTAATGAAGCGTATTCACCATCCTATAGTAGCAGGACGAAGGTGCAACTGTTAATTAGACCCAATTTTATACCACAAATAATTAAAGAGTCCATTAAAAAACCCTCATCGACGATGAAAATAATACTTACTGGAGAGAGATGTGGTTGATACACTGCCCCAAATATACCGGCATCCTAATACAAATTTGCATATTTCCAGTGGAATCGTTACAATAAACTCATGACAAAAGTGCGCGTAGATGTATTGTTGGTACAACGCGGTTTGGCAGAAAGTCGTTCCCAGGCACAAAGGTTGGTGATGGCCGGTCAGGTGCGCGCTTCGGGGCAAATTGTTTATAAACCTGCCATTAAAGTTCCAGCAGATATCCCGTTGGAAGTTGAGCAAGCTGCTCAGTTCGTTTCCCGGGGAGGCGAAAAATTGCTAGCTGCTCTGGATGGATTCGACCTGAATCCCGCTGGACAGATCTGCGCAGATGTAGGCGCATCAACCGGGGGATTCACAGATTGTTTATTGAAGCATGGGGCAGAGCGCGTTTATGCCATAGATGTAGGACATGGTATTCTGCACTGGAAGCTGCGTCAGGACAAACGTGTCGTGGTTATGGAAAAAACGAATGCCCGTTATGTGACCCACTTGCCAGAAATGGTAAATCTGGTCACAATTGATGCTTCCTTCATCTCACTAAAAATTCTGCTACCAGTGATACACAACTGGTTCATGTCCCAGGGTGGAAATGTTATAGCATTGATTAAACCCCAGTTCGAAGCTGGTCGTAAGGTAGTCTCTCGCGGCAGTGGGGTGATTCGGAGCCCGGCTATCCACAGGGAAGTCTTGCTGGATGTGTTATCATTCGCCTTGAAACAAACATACAGCCTGTGTGGATTATTGCGCTCCCCCCTGCTCGGACCTAAAGGAAACATGGAGTTTTTAGCCTGGCTATCATTATCAGACCAGGACGGGAACAACCTGCAAGAACTGGTAGACGCTGTCGTACCTGAAGAGAGTACTTAATGGAATTAAATTATTCTCCGATTACCTGGACGACCAGCTCACGCCTTCGAGAACGATTATCAAAATCCACAAATATAATTTGCTGCCAAGTGCCCAAGGTCAGGCGACCCCTGACAAAGGGCACAGTCAGGGACCCTTTTAATAACGCAGCGCGTACATGACTATGACCATTCCCATCCCCCCACCTGGCATTATGAGCGTAGTCTCGTCTAGGATCAACAATTTCATCAAACAACCGGCGGAGATCGTCGATACATCCTGACTCATACTCGATTGTGGTCAAAGCGCTTGTGGATGATGGGCAGAAAACGGTGACGATACCATCCATTATTCCGCTCCGAGCAACTGAGTCGGCCACAGAGTCCGTAATATCTTGGATATCAGCATTACCGCGCGTATTCACCTGAATTGATAAAGTACTTACTGCCATCGTTTATTTATCCTCATCTGCTCTTATAAGCAATATGGGCCGGTCCACCTTATTGAGAACACCAGCTGCGACGCTGCCGTAAAATGCGCGCAGCAAACCAGTACGACCATGACTGGCCATGGCAATCAAATCTACCTTCTCCCTCTTGGCAACATTTATAATTGTATTGACAACCGGTCCCCTCTCGACAACAGTGCGTACCTGGAAGCCTCTCTTTGAAAACTCGCCTTGGATACCACTTAAATAGAGCTTGGCTTCATCCAGCGCTCGCTCAAGTGCATCGATATAAAAATCCGCCGTTTGACCGTGTCCAGCCTCAGACCCAACTACCCGGAGAAATACAATTGTAGCGCCAAAACGTTTAGATAATTCTTCAACATCCGGCAGTATTCTCTGCGCACGCCTTGAACCATCCAAAGGAACTAAGATGATACTATACATACATACCTCCAAATCGGGTTATCCCCAGAAACATAATCCACGCACACTTAATTTTCGGGGTTCTCCACTGATCGAATGAGAACCGGTAATGTAGTTTATTACAATAATCCACTTATGAAGCATTTTTTCCGAACATATATATTATACTCAGCAACGGAGGTCCCAACAACTGGTTTATCTTGACTCAAGCTTTACGTTTTCAGATATATGTTGTAGACTTCAAATATGGAATTAGATCAAGCACTCTACCGGCATGATGTACGTGTATCGACCGACCCGCAAGTACAGCTCTCGGTCATTGATATCGCGCCTGAACACCACCAACATACAATCGTATTTATCCACGGATTCGGTGGGGAAGCTAAACAATGGGTTTACCAGCTTGACCAATTTTCCAGCAATAATCGAGTCATTGCCATTGACCAACGGGGTCACGGACGTTCCGACAAACCAAAAGGGGACTACAGTATGGGCCGGATTCTAGGTGATCTCGAAGCCGCCCTAGACGTATTAGGGGTCAACCAAAAATTCACCCTGGTCGGTCATTCTTTTGGCGGAGCAATCACAGCCGAATTCGCGGCAGCTCACCCAGAACGGGTGGACCGTTTGATCTTGATAGCCACTTCAGGCGAGTTCGAACTAAATCCCATTTACCGATTTTTGCTGAATTTACCCCGTTCACTTTTACGATTGGTGACCCCGTATACAAGCAAGTGGCTTGGAGCACCACCACCTATCCTCAAATCCTGGTACCTGGATAATTTATCCCACTGGAATGGCTGGAGCCTTTTCCACAACCTGACCACCCCAACACTGGTCATCCGCGGCCACCATGACAGAGTGTTCGCCAAACCACTTTTCGAAGAAGTCACCCGCGCTATCCCTAATGCTGAAGAAGTTGATGTTGGTGCTTCGGGACATATGGTCATGTTAGAACGACGCGATGCGGTTAACCGTACGATGAATCGGTTTATGGAGTCCAGCTCACAGCTCACCTGGCGTGAGACCGAGACATCTGCAAAGGATGCGGAAAATACTGCCTTGGTACACTCTCGGCCATGGTTGCCACACTACGATGAAGGTGTACCACATACAATTGCCATTCCACGTGTGCCAGTACATCATCTGCTTAATTCCTCTATACGCAGATTTCCAAACCATCTGGCCTTGAGTTTTGAGGGCACACGCATCACTTATAAGCAACTTGGTCAAGAAGTAAATCGCTTTGCCAATATGCTACTTGGGCTTGGTTTGGAAAAGGGTGACCGGGTGATGCTTTTGCTTCCCAACCTGCCACAAATGGTAATTGCCTATTTTGGGACACTCAAAGCTGGTGGAGTAGCCGTCTTCACTCTACCCACAACCCAATCTGAGGAACTCCTCCGCCAGGTGCGCGATTGTAGAGCACGCATATTGGTAACTCTCTCCCAATTCGATGGAATGATCCACCAGATCAAAAACGAACTTGAACCAAGTGGAACATCGCCACTCAAACATATCATCTTAACGAATGCCAGCGATTACCTGTCTGCTTTCAAACGTGTCGCTTTGAAACTAAACGAGGATAGTCACAAAAGAGGCTTGCCTGACATCACTTTGGGTGCCCAACTACACTACTTGAGCCAGAGCCTCCCCACACACAGCCGAGATGACCCCGCCATTGAGATCTCACCCCACGACCTAGCAGTAATTATTTATACAGGAGGCACAACTGACGCCCCTAAAGGAGTGATGCTCTCCCATCGCAACCTGATTGCTAACACGATCCAAACAAGACATTGGATGCCCCACGTGGAGGAAGGTCGTGAGCGTTTCCTATGCGTATTGCCTTTTACACACAGCTATGGAATGACCACCACCCTCAATGTGCCAATCGCCATCGGCGCAACACTCATCTTGAAAGCTAAGTTTGAAGTCCTGGATATACTTAACACGATTAAACGCCATCGCCCGACGATTTTTCCCGGAGTTCCCCAGATGTATGTCACCATTAAGGATTTCCCCGGGGTACGTAAATATGGGATCGATTCGATCGATGCTTGTATCAGCGGCTCTGCCCCATTACCTGTCGAGGTTCAGGAGGCCTTCGAGAAATTGACAAGGGGTCGCTTGGTGGAGGGCTACGGTTTGACCGAAGCCTCGCCAGTCACACATGGCAACCCGTTATTTGGGATGCGTAAAGTAGGCAGCATTGGAGTACCTTTCCCATCTACAGAAGCCCGCGTGGTGGGCTTACGAAGGAACCAGAAAGTGATGCCACTCGGCCAAATTGGAGAACTGGCGATCCGCGGTCCGCAAATCATGCTGGGCTATTGGGAAGATAAAGAGGCAACCCAACAGGCACTTTCCAGGGATGGTTGGTTGCTCACCGGGGATGTTGCCCAAATGGATAGTGATGGTTATTTCCGTATCATCGCGCGCAAAGCCGACATGTGGTACCCAGCCAAGGCTGATGAACCCGCATTTCCGAGAGATGTAGAGGAGGTATTATTCGAGGTGCCTCAAGTCAAGGAAGCCGCTGTGGTGGCTATTGCCGGGCAACCCATCGCTTTTGTGATCGCCAAGAAAGATCGTCCTTCGGCAGATTCATTGATCGCCTACTGTCAACGCCGCCTTCCGCCCGAACTGGTTCCCCGGCTGGTTATCTTTGTAGATGATTTTCCGCGCACATTTATCGGTAAGGTTTTACGACGTGAGCTGGCCGGGAAATTCGAGGAGAGGCAATCAGCGAACGAGTAAACTATAAAACAGGTATCTAATGAAAACACATTATCCGTATACGAAAAATAATGAACGGCCAAAATGATGGTAACCACGTAAATTACATCACTCAGGGCGACGGCCCCCCTGTGATTATGATCCACGGTATTGCAGCTTCATTATACGATTGGAAGCGTATGACCTCGGAGTTGGCCTCCCAAGGTTATAGCGGTTACGCTTTGGATTTACTTGGGCACGGTGAGAGCGCCAAACCTGACCAACCTGGAGAATACCAAGTTGAGACGTTGTATAATCATTTTAATGATTGGGTTACCGAATTGAACTTCGCTACCCCACCTGTCTTAGTTGGCCATTCGTTGGGCGGCTACCTGAGCTTATTACACGCAATAAGGTACCCGGAAAAAGTACGTGGTTTGGTGCTGATCGACCCCTTCTACAGTCCAGGACAACTCTCCCCATTCTTACGCCTATTACGCACCAGGCCAAAGTTGGGCTCAAGAGCGATGAACGTCGCGCCTGAGTGGCTTATCCATACCTTATTAGGATGGGATCCGGAGACAGCTAACAACTTTTCACCAGAAGTCCGCCAACAAATCGCGACTGACTATAAACGCTCATCACCATATTTTGTCTATATCACCAAAGACCTATCCGATCTAACTCCTAACCTGCGGCAAGTAAAAAAACCGACCCAGATCATCTGGGGCGAACACGACCGAACTCTCAACCCAAGTACATTTCCAAAATTAGCCAAGACTTTACCAAACGCATCAAGTCATATGGTTCCAAAATGCGGGCACCAACCTCATATCGGTAAACCCTACCTGGTTAACCAGCTAACATTAAATTTTCTTGCCTCACTGACTCCGGTTGACGCTCCCTCCTCCCCAAGGTAGAATGCCCCTCTTGACCTTAAGGTTAGACGGGTTTGATGCTTTTTGAATAGTACGCTCCTCCGCAGACCTGTTTTTTGGCCTTCTCCTTCGCTTGAAGGATATGGTGAAATCACGTTTCATGTATCCGCCCCCTGATATGCCATCACTGCAGATAAGGGGTTTTGTGTATATGTGGGTGCCATAAATTATAGGTAGAGAAATATGAAAACAGCAACGTTGAAATTACGCAAACAGGAATATGAAGTAAAAGCCGGTATGACAATTTATCACGCCCTGGAAAAACTCGGTATCGACGAACAATCGGTTATCGCAACTCGTGATGGTGAAGTGCTCACAGATGATGAGATCCTCCTGGAGGGTGATGCGATAAAACTGGTCGCAGTGATTTCTGGGGGATAATTCTTCATCCCATTTCTTAGCTATAAGGGCATCAACATAATTATAGCTTTATGCCCTATCAGCAGGTGAATTAGATGAATTGTCGGAAGTGTGGAGAAAAAGCTGTCATCAACATGCGCCAGCACAAGCTAGCCCTGTGCAAAAAACATTTTCCCAAATGAATCATTGAGCATACGGAACGGATTATCAAAAATTACCACATGTTCAATCCAAATGATCGAGTGCTGGTGGCTATATCAGGGGGGAAGGACTCGCTGGCTCTGTGGGATATCTTGTGGCAATTAGGCTACCAGTCTGATGGGGTATATATCGGGTTGGGGATAGATGGAGACATCGATTATTCAAATGAATCTTTACGCTTAGCAGAAAAATTTGGACTCAGCATAAGGCTTTTTCTGAGGAGTTACTATAATTTTTAGTTTAATGCCGGTGGCAGCTTACCCGGCCTATCAAAACTGCGGCGGTCGTAGCACCCGCCTGATCAAAACACAGGAGTTAAATGTGAACCTTAATAATTCGACACATGCTGCGGCCAGTGTAAACAGAGATCCGCGAAAGCTGGTCAACAGCGCACAGGTTTTTATCCCCCGGATTGCGGTATTAGTAATTTCGGCATATATCGCGGCTCAGATGCTCTCCGACATTGCCAGCCTGAAGATTGGGGCTGTTCTGGGGTTTGCGGTGGACATGGGCACATTTATTTACCCGATAACCTTTACCCTGCGAGATATGGCACATAAAGTCATCGGGAAACGCAACGCCCAGATGCTGGTTGTCACGGCAGGGGTGATCAACTTGTTCATGGCAGGTTATTTAATGTGGGTTGCAAGTGTGCCGAGTGACCCGTCTTGGGGTTTAGGGGAGCAGTTCAGCGCAATATTTACCCCCGTCTGGCGTATCGTTTTAGCTTCCATCGCCGCCGAAATCGTTAGCGAGCTGACAGATACAGAGATATATCACTGGATTGTCACAAAAATCACCCGCCGTTACCAGTGGTTGCGCGTCCTAGTGAGTAATAGTATTAGCATACCCATTGACAATTTTATTTTCGCTGTTGGCGCCTTCGGAGGGGTCTTGCCCTGGGAAGTAGTTGGTCAAATATTTCTATTTAATTTAGTGATTAAATATGGGATGACCCTGCTCAGTCTGCCGTTGATCTACCTTGTTCCAGATCGATACGATCAGGATTGAGCCTGGTAACAGAACGTCAAAGAGCCGGGAACTTTCCCGGCTCCAAGTTTTATTTTCTAATAAGGTGGAGTGCACCTCTAAAACTGGCAAATCGATAATAATTCCCTGGAAGGTGCGCCCAACCTGTGAAAGATTCGATATCAAGCAGTCTCTAAATAACGTTCCACTTCCCAATCTGTCACACTCATGCGATATTCTTCAACTTCAGCCCACTTGGCACGCGTATAGGTCTCGAATATCATTGGCCCAAGCGCTTCTTGTAGCACCTGATCAGCCTCCAGCTCCCGTATGGCATCCGCCAGGGAACCGGGTAGTTCGGCAATGTCCATCGCTAGACGGTCCTCCTGCGTCAGGCTATAGACATTGACGTTAATCAACGGTTGCGGGCATGGCATCTGATTGTCGATTCCATCCAAGGCGGCTGCCAGCATAACCGTTAATGCCAGGTATGGGTTAGCCGAAGGGTCAGGAAAGCGTAGTTCTGCACGCATAGATTTTTCGCGGCCAGGAGTGTAATGGGGTATGCGGATCAGGGCAGAACGGTTGATCTGCGCCCAACCGACATATACTGGTGCTTCGTAACCCGGAACCAAACGTTTGTACGAATTAACCGTTGGAGAGACGACCGCGGCCAGGGCACGAGCATGCGCAAGCTGACCGGCAATAAAGCCATAACCCAATTGAGATAGGTAATATTCATCCTCCAGGTCGAAGAATAAGTTCTCACCCTGGGCATCGAATAATGATTGGTGGCAATGCATACCGGAGCCATTAATCCCATAAATCGGTTTCGGCATAAAAGAAGCGACCAATCCGTGTTGGGCAGCAATCGCTTTAACAGTATATTTTAACGTCAGGATATTATCGGCAGC
>DAOVXM010000462.1 GCA_030636125.1 Chloroflexota bacterium
TCATCCATGCGCGCATCAGCGAAGCCATGTTTGGTGAAGACCATTGTGGCTGCCTCGAGGATTTGCGCTTTTCGTTCTTCGCTGACATCAGGGCGGGGTGGCATAGAAACTCCAATAACAAACTGACCAGTCAGTCCATTATTAGTATAGAGGTAAAAAAGCGTTTGTCAAGTGGGCGTTGAATTTAGTGAATATATTCAATTGCAATTCCTTCGATGCAACCACCAGAATGAGCGGCCGGTTGCCCAAAAGGTGCGCTTATGCTATAGTTGGTTGATTTTATTCTTCTCTTTGGATGGTAATAACTACATGGATAATTCTTTTACAAAGCATCATTTATCGAACGGTTTAACAGTCCTGCTCAAAGAGATACATACTGCGCCGATCGCCAGCCTCTGGCTTTGGTACCGGGTTGGATCGCGCAATGAACTCCCGGGATCGACCGGAATATCCCACTGGACTGAGCACATGCAATTTAAAGGCACCGAACGTTACCCTGCAGAAGTCCTCGATAAGGCCGTAGCCAGGGAAGGTGGCTACCGCAATGCGCTGACATTCCTGGATTGGACGACATACTTCGAAACACTTCCAGCCGATAAGATTGACCTGGCTCTAGACTTAGAAGCAGACAGAATGTTCAACAGCATGTTTACACCTACAGATGTTGAATCGGAACGCACGGTTATCATCTCCGAACGCCAGGGGAACGAGAATGAACCGATGTTCTTGCTGTCTGAAGAAGTTCAAGCAGCGGCATACCGGGTCCATTCGTACCATCATGAGGTGATCGGTGATATGGTCGATTTACAAACTATACAGCGAGACGATCTCTATAACCACTACCGGGCATATTATGTGCCTGGCAATGCAGTGCTAACTATTGCTGGGGATTTCCAGACTGATGAAATGTTGGATCGCATTCGGGAACTATTCGAGGCGCTGCCCGATGGATCATCACCCAATCTGCAGGTGCGTACTGAGCCGGTGCAGCCAGGGGAGAGAAACCTGACCGTAAAAGGGCCCGGAGAGACTACATTTGTGCAGGCCGCCTTTCATGCTCCAGCAGCCAATCAGGCGGACTTTTTCCCATACCTGGTGACCGATAGCCTGCTTACAGGTCCCAGCAGTCTGAATCTGTTTGGAGGAGGGTTATCCAATAAGACCTCTCGTCTCTACCAGGCACTAATCGAACAAGAACTTGCGGTCAGCGTTCATGGAGGCTTGACTGCTACAATCGACCCATTTTTGCACACCATCGTAGCAACCGTCCATCCGCAGAGCACCCCCGAAAAAGTTATGCACGCAATCGATGATGAGATCAAGCGCCTGCAAGATGATCCACCCCCGAAAGAGCAGGTGGATCGGGCGGTAAAGCAGGCCCGCGCTTTGTTCGCCTATGGGAGTGAGAGCATTACCAACCAGGCTTTCTGGATGGGTTACGCGGAGATGTTCGCCACGTATGAATGGTTCCTAAACTACTTGGATCAACTAGCCAGCGTTACCCCTGAGGATGTGCAGAATATCGCTCAGAAGTATTTGCACGATGGCAACCGCGTGCTTGGGGTTTATCGTCCGCATGCAGAGCAGGAGGTGCCAGCATGATGACTGAATTAACTGAGGCACTCCGCCTCTCATTACCTGGCCCTGATAATATTCAACGCACAGAACTGTCCAATGGCATCGTATTGTTAGTGCGTTCGAATTTCCACACGCACTCGGTAGTGGTTAACGGATATCTCATGGCTGGCGGGCTTTTCGATCAAGACGAGAAGCTGGGTTTAGCAGACTTTACCGCGGGTACTTTGATGCGCGGCACCGAAAACAACTCCTTTCACGAGATTTACGATGCCCTCGAATCGGCTGGCGCGACCCTTAACATTAATGGAGGCACACACACTACCGGTTTTGGGAGCAAAGCGCTGGCTGAAGATCTGGATTTGGTGCTTGACCTGCTGGCAGAGTCTTTACTTCGCCCTGTCTTCCCAACAGAACAAGTCGAGCTCCTACGCGCTCGATTTTTAACCAGCCTGGCGATCCGTGCCCAAGATACGCGCGTGATGGCCAATCATACCTTCGACCAGATCATTTATGACGGGCATCCCTATGCGCGGCCTGAAGATGGCTTCCCGGAAACTATTCAGGCTATCACCCGAGACGACCTGGTTGATTTTCAGCATACTTTCTATGGACCGCGTGGAATGGTCATCGCTGTGGTGGGGGCTGTCGATCCTGATCAGGTGCTGGAAAAAATGGAACACCGATTGGGAACATGGGAGAATTCAGAACAGCAGGCACCATTTGAACTGCCTATGACTCCAGAACCCGCTGAGCCATTTACCCGTAAATATGATATTCCCGGGAAATTCCAGGCCGATCTGGTCCTGGGAGCTGTTGGGCCAGAGCGCCGCTCACAAGAATTTCTGGCAGCAGCTTTGGGGAATAATATCTTAGGTGTGTTCGGTATGATGGGTCGGGTCGGTGAGGCTGTGCGTGAGAAAGCCGGATTAGCCTATTATGCCTACAGCAGCCTGTCTGGTGGCATGGGACCCGGTCCCTGGTACATCTCGGCTGGTGTGGACCCACAAAATGTCGAGCAAGCTTTAGAGCTGATCAATATCGAAGTCCAGCGTTTCACCAGCGACCTTGTTAAACCTGATGAATTGGCTGACAGCCAATCGAATTTTATCGGTCGCCTACCGCTTTCGTTGGAATCTAACAGCGGGATGGCATCTGCAATTCTAAATCTAGAGCGATATGATCTCGGTCTGGATTATTATCGCCGATATCCAGACCTGGTTCGCGCGGTAAGCAGAGAAGATATTCTGGAAACAGCACGAAATTATTGGTCGCCTGGACGTTTGGGGGTCGGTATTGCCGGACCTTGAACTCGAACGACCGGCTTAGATTGGACTGAATGATGAACCTGAGGACAGGCGTTGATTTTATTGAGATCGAGCGTTTTAATGTAGCCATCCAGCGACATGGGGAACGCTTCTTGGAGCGAGTCTTCACCCCTCGTGAGCTGGATGAAGTAGGTGATAACGTGGCCTCCCTGGCGGCACGCTTTGCGGCCAAGGAAGCCACTGCCAAGGCTTTGGGCACGGGGATCGGTGATGTTGGTTGGCAGGAGATCGAGA
>DAOVXM010000054.1 GCA_030636125.1 Chloroflexota bacterium
ATCTTCTAAAACCTGCAAAATTTGTGGTTTTATGATTGGTATTCGGTGTTTGACCGTATCCCAGACAATTCTTAAATTGATGACATCATATCCATGAACAATCCTGTCGCGCATGCCCGCCATATCTTTCCAAGGGATATCGGGATATTGCTCTCGAAATATCGTTGGTAGACGTTTGGTGGCTTCTCCAATGATTTCTAGGGCTCTGACAACTGCAAAGTTGATGCGGAAATCAGCCTCAAACTGGTCAAATGTGGTCTCAACTATTAGTAACTCTGCCTTATCCATCGCGTCCAAGATGTCTTCTACGTAATCTAGGAACTCGTTGCTCATACGGGGATGACCTCACTTAGGATTCGTTTACCAATTCGTTTCCTCAAACTACTCTTGATGGCGACATCGACCTTGATTCCCAGCAAGTCGCTCAGGTAATATTCCAGGTTTACTAAATCTAGCAAATCTATGCGAGGTGGGTCTTCTAGTTCAACCAGAATATCTATATCGCTATCAGTGCGTTGTTCATTGTGCACATAGGAACCAAACACACCAATTACAGTTACTCCATATCTTTGAGCAAGATAAGGTTTTTGGTCTTGTAGAATACGTTTGATCTCGTCTAACGTTCTCATGGACTTATTATACATTGTGATTGGCTGTTTGAAAATTTAGAAATAGTCAGTAAACCGCTCAGCCGTACTCCTGAGCGGTTTGTTTGGTGAAGCTTGCCGGGATAAATCAGATTATTATTCGATTACATTTCGCTATGCCGGTGAGGCTGCTATCTCTCCCGCCATCATCAAGCCAATTTTTTCAGGGACTGCCTCTTCCCGGTCGACGATTCCCATAATCTCCCCATGGAAAATGACTGCGATGCGGTCAGATAAAGCGAAAATTTCATCTAGATCTTCTGAGATCAGCAGCGTGGCTGTTCCTGCGTCCCTTTGTTCGATGATCAGATCATGGATATATTCGGTCGCGCCGATATCTACGCCGCGTGTGGGTTGGGCGGCGATCAGCACCCTCGGTTTGCGCGACAACTCCCGCGCCAGGATGACTTTCTGCGCGTTCCCGCCAGAGAGATTTTTCATTGGTGTATCGACACTAGGTGTTTTTACATTAAATTGTTGCACTAATTTGCCTGATTGTTCATCGATGGCTTTGAAATCAAAGATACCACGCTTGGAATACGGTTCCTGGTCGGTATCCCGCATGATCAAGTTCTCCGCCACAGTGAAATCCTGGATCATCCCATCGCGGTTGCGCTCCTCGGGGATATAGGCAAGACCCTTTTCGATAAGTTGTTTCGGTGACTGTCCGGTGATATCCTCACCATCTACCAGGACCTGTCCACCAGTGGCAGGTCGCAGCCCGGCAATGACCTGGGTCAGTTCCGGCTGCCCGTTTCCAGAAACGCCCGCTAAACCTAGTATCTCCCCAGTCGCCACTTCGAGATTTATATCCCGGAGCGCTGGGGTCCCCCAGTCGCTTTGCGCTTGCAGGTTTTTGATCTGCAAACGGGGAACACCGATTTTTACATCCGGCCGGTCAGGACTGAAGCTCAGCTCTCGTCCCACCATCATCTCCGCCAGCTCTTGTTTGCTAGTATCTGAAGTCAGCACCGTGCCTGCGTTGCGCCCATCGCGTAACACCGTTACCCGGTGGGTAAAGGCCATCACCTCATGCAATTTATGGGAGATGAAAATCAGGGCGTGGCCTTCGTCTGACATCTGCTTGAGGGTGACAAAGAAGTCATCTACCTCTTGCGGGGTAAGGACGGCGGTCGGCTCGTCCAGGATCAGCAAAGCTGCTCCCCGGTACAGCGCCTTGATGATCTCAACGCGTTGCTGCTGCCCAACTGACAATTGCCAGATATACGCGTCAGGGTCCACCTCGAGTCCATACAATTCTGCCAGACTATTAATACGCTCTGAGACGACATCTAAGTCCGTCAGGAAACCGCGCGAGGATGGCAAGCCCAGGGCCACATTTTGGGCGACAGTCAGCGTGTCAACCAGCATAAAATGTTGGTGGATCATGCCAACGCCCAACGCAATTGCATCGGAAGGCGAGTTGATGATCTTTTGTTCGCCGTCGAATAGGATCTGGCCTTCATCTGGACGATACAGACCGTACAACTGCTTCATTAACGTGCTTTTACCTGCCCCGTTTTCACCCAACAAGGCGTGTACCTCGCCAGCCTTTACATCGAAATCTACATGATCGTTGGCCAACACTCCTGGAAATCGCTTTACAATTCCGTACATTTCCATGTGATCGATGCGAGGGTGACCAGATGGGAGCACTGCGTTATCCTGTTTGGTCATTTATTATCCTCCAGTGCATGAGACCCAAAGGGAGTGGAAGGTGCGGGGCATTGGGGTGGCCTCCGCACACTTCCATACTGTATATTACCCACCGGACAGCTGAGGATATCAGCTGCCAAAGAATGGGTTGGCGCTTATTGTGCGACTTCTACTTTAATTGAACCATCCTTGATGCCCTGTATGGTATCTTCGGCCAAAGTCTTGACGTCAGCAGGCAGATCGTAACCGTCGTTATACTCGATCAGCAGACCACCGTTCTCGAGCGTCAGCACATAGGCGGAGCCGCCATAGGTACCTTGATCGATCAACTTGATCATTTCGTCAAGCGCAACGGTCCAGTCATATACTTGGCTGGCGACGACAATGCTTGGAGCGAGCGAGGTCTGGTTAGCCTGAGTGCCAAACCAGGGGACGCCGGCCTCTTCGGCTACGCCGATTGCTCCGACCACCATTTGGGCAGTACCCGTCAGGCCGTCTGCGCCTGCTTTCACATGGGTCTGGGCAGCTTCAGAAGCCAGGGCTACATCGCTGAACGAACCGATATAGTTGACGTTTACCTTGATGTCGGGTTGGGTGGCTTTTGCGCCAGCGGTGAAGCCATCCACATATAATTTGGCATCACCGACTTCGATGGGACCAACAACGCCGGTAGTGCCGCTCTCAGACAGGGCTGCCGCCATCACGCCATTTACATAGCCACCTTCCTGAGCGAAAGCTTCGTAGGCGAAGACGTTGGGGATGCCGAATGTGTCACCGGCCGTTCCCCAGGCAAAGCTGGTCTCGGGAAAATCGGGGGCGATCTCCTGAAGTGAGGCCCCATATTGAGATCCATGGGCGATGATCAGGTCATAGCCTTGGGTGGCATAGTCGCGTAACGCTGCGGCAGCATCGTCGACAACAAACATGCTGTCCGAATAAGCAATCTCGAAGTTCTCTTCACCCATTTCGTTCTGGATGACGACCAGGGCGTCATACATGCTCTGACTGAAAGCCAGATCGTTGATAGGGCTCGGCATCACGACTGCCACGCGGAAGGGGCCCTCTTCGCCACCACCGCCGGTAGTGGCGCCGCCACAGGCTGTCAAAAGCAGGGCAAAAAGCAATAGTATGTTCAGTCCAATTATTTTCTTCATTTTGAAAAGTCTCCTTATATATATGGTTGAAAATCCGTAACTACGCAGCCATGGGGAGGGGGGGGAGACATCTCACCGCAGCATGAGCTGTTACGAAAATCCTTGGATAAAGTGATGACCATTTTAGCACTTAACCGGCTCGCTCGTAAGGTTTGGTCAGGGCGGATGGCTGGCGGAAACGCCCGGACGATAGGACAAGCACCAGGATGGTCAGGATATAGGGCAACATCACGGCGATATCGGATGGAATTGGAATCCCGATCACCTGCACCCAAATCTGAAGCGAGTTGACCATGCTGAAGATGAGCGAGCCAACTAATACACCTAACGGGCGCCATCCACCGAAATAGACTAAGGCGATAGCGATGAACCCCATGCCATTGGTCAGATTCTGTTGGAAGACACCCAGCAATGCAATTGAAAGTGAGGCCCCGGCAACACCTGCCAATACGCCTCCTAACGTTACAGTGAGATATCGAACGCCGGTAACGCTCACTCCTAAGGAATCGGCTGCGGCAGGGTTTTCACCTACAGAATTTATTTTTAACCCGAGCGTCGTTTTATTTAAGATGAACCATGCCAGGGGAACCAGGAGATATGCGCCATAAACGAGCACGTTTTGGTTGAAGAAAATATCGCCAATCACCGGGATATCGCTCAGGAGAGGAATGGGAACATCGGGGAAACCGCTGACGGTTTCTACGTTGTGGACCAATTTCTGGAAGAGCAGGTCGCTCATGCCTAAGCCAAATAGGAAAATTCCGATCCCGCTGATCCCTTGTTGGGCTTGAAGAGTGACATTAATAAACGCTGTCGCCAACCCCATTAGTCCGCCTACAATGATGGCAGCAAGCAACCCTAGCCAGTAGTCGTTGGTTATTAAAACGACATAGAACCCAGAAAACGCGCCCATCAGCATAACACCATCAACACCCAGGTTTAGCATGCCGCTGCGTTGACCGAAGGTTTCTCCGATTGCAGCGTAAAGATAAGGAGTCGCCAGACGAATGCCGGAGGACAATATTCCGATTAGTACCGAAGCTGTAAAAAGATCGCTAAGCATAACGCTTACTCCTTGATAGCTGATTAAGCCACCGTCTCCGGTGCTGGGGAGGTGTCTTCCTTCACGGTCTCTATTTCCACCTGTTTAATGGCCCGTGCTCTGGCTCGGCGACGTCGCCAAATTTCACTGCTGACGACGAAAATCACCACAAGACCGTTCAGCGCGGTGAGCAGGGCACCTGGTACTTGCGTGACGCGCTGCATTTTATTCGCCCCGACCAGCAAGGCTCCCAGGAAGAACGAAGCCGGAATCGTTCCAATGGGATGCAGGAGGCCGAACAGCGCGGCGACAATGCCGTTAAAACCGGCTGAGCCAGTAAAACCGGCCGCGGTCCCGTCGGTGATCATGAAATGGTTTACTCCATAAACCTGGACCGCGCCTGCCAACCCGGCAAATGCCCCACTGAGCAGGAGAGAAAGCACGATGTTATGTTGTACGTTAATGCCTGAATAGCGGGAAGCGTGGGGGTTGAGACCAACGGCACGGATGCGATAACCGATCGTCGTTCGCCAAAGAAAGAAGTAAACTACAAATGCCAAAATGATCGCCAGCAGCGTTCCCAGGTGTAGACGGGTAGGGATCAAACGGGGTAAGTCGAATGCATCTGCCAGGCGGGGAGTTTGAGGGATGCGAGCAGCGCCTTTTTGAGTGGTGTCGATCATCGGGCCGCGCAGCAGCAAGTTCATCAACTGTACGGCAATAGCGTTCATCATAATGGTGCTGAGTATTTCGTTGACGTTGAAGCGTGCCTTAAGGTAACCGGCAATACCTCCCCAAAGGCCCCCTGCTGCAAAACCAACCAGAAGCGCTAAGGTGATGATGAGCCAGCCAGGCGCAGTGGGGAAGATCAAACCAATAGCGATGGCGCCCAATGCACCCAGGATCATCTGCCCCTCACCGCCGATATTAATCACCCCGCCGCGGAAAGAGATACAGATTCCAATCCCTACAAGCAGCAAGGGTGTAGCTTTTACTGCCGTATCAGCGATGGAGTTTGTGCTGCCGAACGCGCCTTGAAACAAGGCCACGTAACCGGTAATGGGATTCGCCCCCAAGAGCAGCAACATGATGGCGCCCACCAGCAAAGCTCCCACGACGGCCGCGATGGGTGGTAAAAGAACATCAATTATGGCGTCTAGACGTTCATGCATGGAACGCACCTTCCTTTAGTACGGTTACTTATTCCCAGACCTGTACCAGGCGAAGACGCAGAACAGCGTCGTTGTAGTAACTGTGCCCACAAAATAATGGGTTATTATCCCGGTCATAGAAGACGATTTCAATCTTTAATAATGGGCTGTCAGGTTCCTGGCCTAGAATATCCACGACTTCGCCATTTGCCAGGGTCGAGCGGACATCCGAAATGGCGAAGGCAATTTTACGGTGACAGTAGCGCTGTAAGAACTCGTCAATGGGCAGGCGACCATCTGGCTCTCCGGCTGACGGGTCGATGCGTGCGTAGGGGATCGTGTTGGACGCCAGGATGACGGGTTTGTTATCGGCATAAAACAGGCGTTTTAATGCCAGTACTTCATCACCAGGCTGAATGGCGAGCAAGTGGGCCTCGTGCTCGGTTGAAGATCGCTGCGTAATAGATAAAGGGTTTATGGATGGTTGGTAGCCGCTGCTCTCGATCAAGCGGCCAAATTCCCACAAGCCCCCCAGGTGTGTGTTTACATCGCGAATGCGTTCGTTTACGTAGGTGCCATCCCCCTGTTTACGGAGAATAAGTCCTTCGGCTGCCAATCTAGCCAGGACGGTGCGGATGGTCGCCCGGCTGACATCGAATTCCTGGGAAAGCTCACTTTCGGAGGGGAGTTTTCCACCGGGAGGGTAGGCACCCAGGCGAATACGCTCGCGAAGGATTTGGTTAACTTGGACGGCGACGGGGGCTGATCGGGTGATACTCATCCGTAGATAAATAATGGTAGTCGATTGTCGTCTGAGTAATTCATCTTATTTTAATGTACTTCTCGGGATTTGGCAAGAGGTTGAGAGATTCTTCACAAATGCTTGCCAATAAAAGATTAAAGTGATATAAATAGGTCAGACGATTGTCGATTAGATGTCCAATAAATGATACAGTGGCGTAAAACTCCGTGACCTCTGTGTTATTTCGGATATTTGCCTTGAGCACTACTGGAAATGGTGACCAGCCCTATTTGATTTGTGATTCTTATCAGCAGAGTAATAGTTTACAATTGTATTGGGTTCGCAGATTGAATTTCATTTTTCCTCTGGAGGTGCAAGGATGAATTTTATTTTAAATGGTGGCGAGAAAGAATTTTCCGGTGATCCTGAGATGTCGCTATTGACCTATCTCCGGGAATATGAGGGTATCATATCGCCGAAAGATGGTTGCTCACCACAAGCTGCCTGTGGGGCATGCACCGTTGATCTCAATGGCAAAGCCGTTCTTTCCTGCGTCATTCTTATGAAAAAGGTGGCGGCTGGTGTTGTCACTACGACCGAAGGCTTGGGCGCATACCGGCAGAGGGTTTTCGCCAATGCGTTTGCGGAGAAGGGCGGCGTGCAGTGTGGTTTTTGTATCCCGGGGATTGTCATGCGCGCCAACGCGCTGCTCAATAAAGACGCTGACCCAACCCGCGCTGAGGTAGAACAGGCGCTGACGCCCAACCTATGCCGCTGCACCGGATATAAAAAAATTGTCGATTCGATCCTTTATGCGGCTGAAGCCATTCGCAATGAGGAAGAAATACCAGATCCAAGCGGGGAGGGACATATTGGCTCCCGCCAGCCCAAGTACCAGGCGCAAAAACTGGTTCTGGGACAGCATCAATATGTTGACGATATCAAGCTCGAGGGGATGGTCTACGGGGCTTTGAAGTTTAGCGATCACCCACGCGCCCGTGTGATCAGTATTAATACCAGCCAGGCAGAGGAATTGCCAGGCGTTTTACGTGTTCTCACGGCTGTGGATGTGCCTGGAGAGCGGACAATTGGCTTGATCCGCCAGGATTGGCCACTGATGATCGCTAGCGGGGAGACTACCCGTTATGTGGGAGATGTGTTAGCAGGGATTGTGGCTGAAACGGAAGCCATCGCGCGCCAAGCAGTGGCACGCATCCAGGTCGACTATGAGGTGCTGGAACCCGTCACCGATATGCACAAAGCGCTTGAACCGGGCGCACCGGAAGTTCACGAAGGTGGCAATCTCCTCTCACACACAAAGATCAAGCGCGGCGATATGGATAAAGCCAGGTCAGAGTCGGCGTTTGTCGCTCAAGGCATCTATGAAACCCAGAGGATCGAGCACGGCTATATGGAGCCGGAAGTGTCGATTGCCTATCCAAACAGGGATGGTATAGAGGTGCTGTCACAGGGGCAGGGTATTTATGAGGACCGGGTGCAAATCGCCAAGCTGCTCGGCTTGCCCTTAGAAAAGGTGCGCGTTATCCTGGTCCCGAACGGGGGTGGGTTCGGTGGGAAGGAGGACCTGAGCGTGCAAGGGCATGCCGCCTTGATGGCACAAGACCTAGGAATTCCCGTTAAGGTCAGGCTGACCCGTGACGAGTCCATCCTGATGCACCCCAAACGCCATCCAGTCTGGATGGATTACAGCGTTGGCTGCGACAAAGCGGGCAAGTTGACTTTTGTGCAAGCACGCTTCATTGGCGATACCGGCGCGTATGCCTCGGTGGGTATGAAGGTGCTGGAGCGCGCCGCGGGTCACGCCACAGGCGCGTACCATGTGCCGGTTGCCGACCTCGAAGCGCAGGCGGTGTACACCAACAATGTACCCTGTGGGGCCATGCGCGGTTTTGGTGTCAACCAGGCTGCATTTGGGCTGGAAAGCTGCCTGGATGAATTGTGCGAGCAGGGGGGCTTTGACCGCTGGCATCTCCGCTTTGACAATGCCCTACAAACCGGCGGGATAACCGCTACCGGGCAGACCATCAAGGGTGGCGCGGGTGTGCGGGAGACTCTGCTGGCCGTCAAAGATGAGTTCTACCGTGCCAAGTACGCCGGGTTGGCCTGCGGTCTCAAGAATACCGGGGTCGGTAATGGTATGGCGGATGTTGCCTCAGCCCGTATTACCATTGTGGCCGAAGATAAGCTGGTAATTGACCATGGCTGGACGGAGATGGGGCAGGGCGTCAATACGATTGCAACGCAAGTGGTGTGTAATGAAACCGGCCTCGACCCCAGCATAATCGAGGTACGCATCGATACCGCCGCCGGGCAAAAAGCCGGCATGACCACCGCCTCACGCGCTACTTCCCTGGTGGGGAACGCTCTGATCGAGACCTGCAAGGGGCTGAAAGCGGACTTGGAGTCTCACTCGCTAGCTGATCTGGTTGGTAAGCAGTACCAGGGTGAGTGGATGGTGGATTGGACCACCAAGATCGGGGCTGAGGTGGAGGAAGTGAAGACCCATTATTCTTACAGCTATGCAGCCCAATTGGTGGTGCTGTATGAAGAAGGGCATATCCAAAAGGTGACCGCGGCTCACGACGCCGGCAAGATCTTTAACCCGACCTTGTTTGAAGGCCAGGTGGAGGGCTCCATCCATATGGGGTTGGGATATGCCACCAGCGAGGAAATGATCATGGAGGGCGGCTACCCCAAGAGCACCCGCCTGCGGCAGATGGGCATCCTACGGGCGAAGGAGATGCCTGAGATTGAGGTGATCGGGGTTGAAGTGCCCGACCCTTACGGGCCATATGGTGCCAAAGGGGTGGGCGAGATTGGCCTGGTGCCCACGGCGGCGGCGGTGGCTAACGCACTCTACCAGTACGATGGTGTACGCCGTAATAAGCTGCCCATGTCGATCCCGAAACGCCGGGGTCGGCGGTAAGTATTAGCGCTTATAAGTTCCTGAGAAACGGCATCGCTGTGTAGCACTCCAGTGCTACACAGCGATGCCGTTTTTGGGAAACTGGCGGGAGGTCTTTTGTTGACTCTATTTTTACCCTTGACAAGTGTGTGAATGTTGTGTATAATCCAAACAATGTTAGGTAAACGAAAGGTGTAATATTGCCCTATGACTGAATTGACACCCCGAGAACGCAGGCACGCTCGCACCCGCCAGGAGATCTTAGATACCGCCTTAGTGATTTTAAATGAAGGTGGTCCTGAGGGGCTATCTTTACGGGAAATTGCCCGCAGGGTTGATTACAGCCCTGCAGGTTTGTACGAATACTTCGACAGCAAGGATGACATCATCGATGCATTATGCCTTGAGGCTGATCGGCGGCTGCTATCTTACTTAAAATCCGTTCCCACAACACTTCCTCCGGATGAATACCTGGTAGAACTCGGTTTAGCGTATGTGCGCTACGCCAGCAACAATCGCGATCACTTCCTCTTGCGGGCAACCCGGTTGGCGCCTGAGATGCCACCTGTACCTTTCGCTGAACTTGACCCTGGCGAGACTTTTGGCCTTTTACTAAACGCCGTCCAGGCCGCTATCGATGCCGGCATCATCCACACCAGGGAAGAATATGGGCTCATTGAAATCGCTTATAGCATGTGGGCGCTCGGTCACGGGCTAGCGACTCTACAAGTAACTAATTTGAGCAATGTTGAGTTCGATTATGAGAGCGCGGACCGGGCTGCAATCCAAACCTTTATCCGGGGAGTAGGTAGTGTTCCGTCAAAAAAAGATTGTTAAGTAAGAATAGATTATGTACGGAACACTTTAAGCTTTGCCAAGGGTTTTGTCACCCGGATATCGAATGAAGCTTTCACCCTTGACAAAGCAGTAGTCATTCCAGAGGGTAG
>DAOVXM010000169.1 GCA_030636125.1 Chloroflexota bacterium
AGTTAATCCCACTTACGCCTTCAACGCCATCATGGTGGGCACGCCTGTTGGAGCGCTCTTCACCAGTTCGGAGTTCATGCAGATTGCCCCAACCAGCGCATTGATGATCGTCGTCGGTAGCTCGCTAACCGGCATTTCCGAGGACATGATTCTGCCGGCTATTGTGACCCTGGCGGTGATGGTCGGCATCTTCCAATTAAGCCTGGGCTTGCTTAAGCTGGGATCGATCACGCGGTTCATCTCCAACGCGGTCATGACCGGTTTCCTGACCGGCTTAGCGGTGCTGATCATCCTGGGCCAGCTTGGCGATTTGACCGGTTATGACAGCCAGGCGGGTAAGACCCTGGGGAAAACATTTGATTTATTGCTCCATCCCACGGGAATCGACCCGGCCTCGACCGCCATCGGTCTCATCACGCTACTCTTGATCGTTTTGCTCAACCACACCCGGGTCAGAAACTTCTCCCTGGTGCTGGCTTTGTTTATTGCCTCGGCGCTGGTGGTGATCCTGGGTTGGAGCTCGGTAGAAGTGGTGGGTGATATCGCCGAAATCAGCGGGGGGCTGCCTAGCCTGGCCCTGCCGGACCTCTCCCTGGTGCCGAAATTGATCGTGCCAGCCCTTTCCGTGGGCATCATCGGTTTGATCCAGGGGGCGGGGGTCAGTCAGGGTGTGCCCAACTCGGACGGCACCTATCCGGATGCCTCCGGCGATTTCACCGGGCAGGGGGTCGCCAACACTGTCACCGGGTTCTTCTCAGGATTGCCGGTGGGTGGTTCGCTGGGGGGCACCAGCGTCAACCTGAGCTCAGGCGCCAAATCGCGCTGGTCCAACATCTTCACCGGCATCTTCTTTGCTATCATCATCCTGCTTTTCGGAAACCTGGTGGAGCTGGCTGCCATGCCGGCCGTGGCTGCCATCCTGATCTACGCCGGTTACGGGATCATCGATGTCGAAGACGTAATGCAGGTCCATGACACCCACTGGGGGCCCCGCCTGGTGATGATCGTGACCTTTCTGTCAACCCTGGTAATGCCGATCCAGTACGCAATTTTGCTGGGTGTCGTGCTCTCCATCCTCTTCTATGTGATCACCTCAGCCGCCGAGGTGCGGGTTGTGGGGCTGGAATACACTGAAGATGGCTATTTCGAGGAACACCCAGCCCCAGAAGAAGTACCCAACAACACGGTCACCTTGTTGGGATTCCGGGGCAGCCTGTATTTCGCAGGCGCCTATACGGTCGAAGACATGCTGCCTTCAGCGCTTTTTGCAAAACATGCGGTTGTCATCTTCCGTTTGCGTGGGCGCGTGAAAATCGGCAGCACTTTCATAGAGGTGCTGGAACGATATTCGGCTGCGCTAAACAAAAACGGCGGTAAGCTGATGCTCTCCGGTGTGGATGCAAAGATATATGCCCAATTGGAGAAGACCGAGATAATCGAGCTGCTCGGTGAGGAGAATATCTTCCCCGATAGTTCCAGATTGCTCTACTCCAGCAAGCAAGCGCTCAAAGCTGCGGACGCCTGGTTAGAAGAGAGCATCGAAGCAACGCCAGAGAAAGATGAAGATGAGCCTGGCTCATCACCAAGCAACTAACATACACCTACGCCTGGCTGCGGAGTTGATATGCTAGAGTAAGAATTATCATCCCGCGGCTCTACCGGAAAGGGTTGTATTTATCCGCCCAATTGGGTCACCACCATGCGATCTGTCGGGAATTTGAGGCAGGGTAACTCATCCATATCGTAAAAAGCCACCTGCAGCAAATCGCCCCCGGCCCTTAATTCTCCTCCCATCCTGCGGCCACGATACCAGACTCCAACCGTATGGTCATCAGGGTTGTGAAAATTAGAGTGAACCGCGAGAACTCCCTCTAATTCAACCTGCAACCCGGTCTCCTCGGCAAATTCGCGCACGGCTGCCTTCTCGATGGATTCGTCCCACTCGACGTGCCCACACGGAATACACCAACCGCCATCGCGCCGTTCACCCAGCAATAAACGACCAGACTCCAGCAACACAACCGCTACGCCGACCGTAGGGTTGCGGTAATGTGTCCATCCACAATTCGGGCAGCGCGAGCGCAGCCGCTCTCCATCGGAGAACGGCTGCAGTCCTTCAGCACAAAGGGGGCAATATAAAAACGGCGAACTCATCCGGGGGTTATTACTGATCCTGGCACAGATAGCTAAACCTTATCACCAAGCGTTCAGCGCAAGAGCGGTTTAGCAACTCCTGTAATGATCAGTAGATCAATAGCGCAATAATGCCCCAATATGTTCATACTCGCTAAGGGCCAAATCATCATGTAAAACCTGGACATCCCCGCCTGATTGCATCACCTTGCGGACAGCCATCTCGACCACGTCAGGTATTTGCTCAAACTCACTTCCACAGGCGGGGCAGGTATCGAGCTTCTGGGCGGTCACGTAAGCGCAGCTTAAACAACGATAACCAGGCGCACGCAAGCCCTCCTGGATCAGCAAAGTCAGCACCCGGCCTTCGTGAACCGCGCTCAGCGTCTCGTCCAGGCGAACGACCCCCCCGCGCCCTTTAGCTGCCCCGGTCACCACAGCATCCACTAATTTTTCCATGCGGCGCTTTTCTGCTTCTTTACCAACCTGCATGGCCCGTTCCAGGATTTCGCTATGGCCAGCGTTCATGCTCACGGGGAACGTTCCTACCACGAGACTCTGCCAGGATTTCGGCAAGTGGGCACGGAAAAGGGCTAAATTGTCCTCGGTACCACCCAGCAAGATACGTCGCACATTGTTCTCAGTGAAAAATTGAGCCGCAACCTCAACAACCTCTTTGATATTCCTCTCGGTCACTTCTTCGACATAACTGGTTTGACCGGCTGTGCCGCCGCGCCGCCCTTGGGCTTGTGAGCCGCCTCCACGCTTGGTATGGCGGACGCTTTCACCGGTTACTCCTTCCTGCTCTATTAATTCACCCAGGTGAAAATAAAACAAGCGCGCTTCTTGTTTATCCACCAAGACCACCCCGTAGCCACCATATGAATCCAATAAGTCAGCCAACGGTTTCACATGAGGTCGATTGTTTACGCGCACCCGGCTGCGAAGTGGTACCGCCAGCGCATAAGCCCTGAAAAAGCCCTCTGGTTCACACGAGAAAAGCGCTACACTACGACCTGACCATTCAAACTCATGGTCGAGGTAGCGTTCGACAACAAAGACATCTTCCGGCATATCCACATCTTTAAGCATACTACGCAAGTAAAGCTTATGGGGTTCCACACCTCCCTCTACCGGTTCTGTGTTTAGATATACGCTAAGTACAGGAGTTTGTGCCCGAAATTCCAACAATTCTTGAAGATCATTTTCAGTTAACATCGCAACCTCCTATCGTGTTTATTAAAGATTAGCTTGCGAACAACGTGAACTTCACACCTCCTTCAAAGCAAGCAGTTTAAACACCTGCAGGCGTACAACCGTTTGCATGGATCAAATTTAATCCTGGTTATCTAGTGTTGCGCGGCGAAAGTGACTCGATAGTTTGGTAACAATGCCGCAACACTAAGGGTTAGGACGCTTATCCAGAGTCAAGGAAACATCTACTGTCTCGTCACTTCGCATGATGGTCAAGAGCACCGGGTCACCAGGGCTCTTGTTTCTAAGGATATAGCCAATAAAATCAGCAAAGGTTTTCA
Source organism: Chloroflexota bacterium (assembly GCA_030636125.1). The sequence continues at coordinate 3,669 of DAOVXM010000169.1, forward strand.
CCTCTATACCATCGATGGCAGTAATAAGGTCACCGCCGGCATTGAGGCCAAATATATCCGTGGCCCGGTCACCACCCCGCAGACCTGCCCGGGCGGCGGGGCTGTCCGGGGTTACCTCGGTCACATAAACACCAACTGCACGCGGCAGGTCCAGGGCTTCTTGCTCCAAGAGCGACAAATCGCTGATGCTGGTAATCCCCACATATGGATAATCATACTTGCCATTGGCTATCAGGGACGGCACCACACGCTTAACAATATTGATAGAAACTGCAAACCCAACACCAGAATTTAAGGGTTGGCCTACTTCCGTGAAGTTGGTAGTAAAGATCGCCCTGTTTACGCCTATCACTTCACCGTTTAAGTTGAGCAAGGGTCCCCCTGAGTTGCCTGGGTTGATGGCGGCATCCGTTTGGATAATATCCCCAGCCGAGAACAACCCGCCAGTAGGGGCTTCGTGCAAAGACTCCATGGTACGTCCCTTCCCGGAGACGATACCCATCGTCATGGTACCACTGTATCCAAACGGGTTGCCAATCGCGATCACGGTCTGACCAACCTTCACCAGGTCAGAGTCGCTCAAGGTCAATGGATGCAGCTCATCAGGTTGTGCATCCACCTTGATAACCGCAATATCTGAGTCCAAATCAGTCCCCAAGACTTCACCGCGGATCTTGAAGCCGGATGGGAATGCGACCTCCAGGTCAGTGATATCCTCTATAACATGATAGTTCGTGAGAATATGCCCCTCTTTATCAATTACAAAGCCAGATCCACTACCACCACCATCTTGAGAGAGCACCCGCAGGGCTACAACCCCTGGATTGACCTTTTCGTATATCTCTACAAGCTGGTCCTCAACAGCAACCAGGTCGGCGGCTGGGGCTAAATAGACCGGCGCTATCACTGTAGCAATGATAGGGGTGGGTGAAATATTATCAGGCGTATTTGTAAGTGGGCTGCTAAACGTACTACACGATAAAATCGCTAAACTTAATACCGATAAAACTCCAATAAGATACCAAAATCGTCTCATCCGGCGTCTCCAGAAATTGTTAAGTAACTAAAAAATGATGTTGGAAATTACCCCGGCTTATTTTGTATAGGTGCCATATCGCGCCGTCTCGAGGGGTAATAATAATTAAAAATTTAAGGCTCCATTTTTACTTTTATTGTATGCGCGGGATGCATACTAAGTCAAGCTTCTTTGGGCTATTTCACATGAATCTATCATAGTTTTAATAATTGGGCCTACGCGGTTCACTCCTTACATTTAGCTTACTGTCTCCCGTTTTGTCCCTTATCATGCTATGATTAGTAAACGAATGGCAAACGAACCAGACACAACCTCTCTTGAAGAACGATTGGCAGGGCTTGAAGCCCTGGGACGTATTGGTCGCACGGTGACCGCCTCACTGGATTTAGACCACGTGCTTACTGCAGTTGTGGATGCGGCTGTCGAACTAACCGGAGCAGAAGAAGGCAGCATTTTATTATTGGATGAAACCAGCGGGGAAATCTATATGCACGCGGCGCGTAATTTTCAAGAGGACTTTGTGCGTACTTTTCGAGTCCCCGTTGAGGACACCTTGCCCGGTGAAGTTCTGCGGACAGGCGAGCCAGTTTTGTTCAACGAAGAAACACCCAAAAAGATCAAAACAGCTTACTTCGTCCACACCCTGATGTACGTTCCAATGATCGTTCAGGGCCGCCCTATTGGCGTTCTTGGTGTTGACAACCGCTCGAGTGGGCAGTCTTTTTCCCAACACCAGCTAAAGCTTGTATCCGCATTGGCTGATTATGCCGCCATTGCAGTCGAGAATGCGCGCTTGTACGCCTGTGCAGAAATCGAACAAAAAAAATTAAACACGCTCATCAGCAGAGTCAAAGATGGGGTTATCGTCGTTGACCAAGACATGCGTTTGATGCTGATCAACCAATCCGCGCGCCAGGCTTTTGGGCTAGATGATGGCGAGCTGAACGGTAAACCCATAAAAGATGTTTTCCAAAACAACGAACTATTGGGGATCTTCAGCGATAAAAAACCAGCCACACCTTACCGCAGCGAGATTTCACTGCCGGATGGGCGCGTGTTGAACGCCCAGCTTACCCCTATCCCTGAGATCGGATTAGCTGTGACGATGCAAGACATAACCCAGCTGAAAGAACTTGACCAAATAAAGAATGATTTTGTCAGCATGGTATCACACGACCTGCGCTCACCATTGACCGCTATCATAGGGTATGTCGAATTGATTGAAAGGGTCGGCCCAGTTAATGACAAACAAAAAAAATTCATCCGTCGTGTCGAGACCAGCGTTCAAAGCGTTACCGCGTTGATCGACGAGCTGCTCGATCTAGGCATCATCGAGGCCGGACTTGATGAGTGCAAAGAGCCTATTCCACCTGAGGCACTAATCCGCTACACTACAGAAAGTTTTTTGCACAGGGCTAAGAAGAAATCCCAAATCATTGAGCTAGAAATTCAACCTGATCTCCCCCAGGTACTCG
>DAOVXM010000316.1 GCA_030636125.1 Chloroflexota bacterium
GGCTAAAAGATCATGCGAGTAGGTATATTGGTTAAAAGTCATCCACCAAGGCTGTCCTTTGTTAGTCTTGTCATACCAGATTGGACAGAAATAACGTATTGGTCGCTTATCTATGACTGCGCTTTTGGCCAATTCGAGGCTCAATTCCAGGGTTTCCAACCGGGCTGCCGCCATTCGACTTCGAAATATTCCTGTTAATGTCCAGAGCACGTCAAGCATTTCTCGTACTGTCTTAGGGAAAGTAACCCAAACGCGAATCCCTGCCGCTTCGAGCTTTTCAACAAGTTGGCGAGAGTTCTCTTCTTGGTTTGCAATAACAAAATCTGGCTTTAGATCGAGAATCTCATCTTCACTAGCATCTTTAGTACCACCCACGCGGGGCAGGTTTTTTAATAGCTCAGCAGGGTAAATACAATAATCGGTGATCCCAACCACTACATCTCCCAATCCAAGATCGAACAAGCTCTCGGTCATTGACGGGACCAATGAAACCACCCTTTTTGGCGGATGATGAAAGTGGAGCGCTTTATCGCGTCCATTACCTTTAATTGATTTTTTGGAACTCACAGATGTTTTTGAGAAGAGTTATTAATTGGACTTACGCAGTTCAGGGAAGAATACTCCGAAAATGGGGGTGCGGGCTGTGCCCGCACCCCCATTTTCGGGCCCTTACCACTTCGACTGCGTAACACCTATTATTAATACTGTGTCTCGAGGAGATCAGCTCTTTAAATAGCTAACTGTTGCTGCTGCCATCAAAGCAACAGCATGTGGAAGGACATCTTCATCAATATCAAATCGGGGCTGGTGATGAGAAGCATCTATTCCCTTTTCTGGATTAGCAGACCCAATTAAAAAGTAGCAACTGGGAATGTCTTGCATCATGAACGCCATATCCTCGGAAACCATCGCTCGGTAATTTTCTTCGATATAGCTGTCCGGCAGAACGGATTGGGCTACTCGTTGAACCTGAGCTGTAATTTTTTGGTCGTTTATCACCGCAGGGGTGAGCATTTGCATATCAATCTCCACTTCACAGCCCATGGACTGGGCTATCCCCGCCACCACCTGTTGGAATCGCTCTAAAACAACCTGGCGCACACTTGATTCAAAAGTACGGATGGTTCCATGAAACTCAACTTCAGAGGGAATAACATTAAAAACCTCCCCACCGTGAATAGAACCAACGCTTATCGTTGCAGATTGTAATGGGGAAACGTTTCTGGAAGGAATACTTTGCAAAGCCGAAATGATCTGCGCGGTGGTTATGACTGGATCTATGGTCTGGTTCGGCAGGGCACCATGCCCACCTTTTCCGGTAACTCGTACGCGAAAAATCTCACCGGCAGCCATTAGTGGTCCGGGAGCAATGCCTAGCCATCCGACCTGCTCCTCATTCCAAAGATGCAACGCTAAGGTGATGTCTGGTTTGGGATTGTCTAGCACACCCTCAGCGACCATGATCTCGGCTCCTCCCAAGCCTTCTTCAGCAGGTTGGAAAACAAATTTAACCGTGCCGGCAAACTCCTGGCTATAAGCAGTAAGCAAACGTGCTACAGTCAACCCAACTGCAGTGTGCCCATCATGTCCACAAGCGTGCATGACGCCCGGAGTAAGGGAGGCATATTCGGCACCTGTCTCTTCAACAATCGGCAGGGCATCCATATCAAAACGCAATAAGACAACAGGGCCAGGCCGCGATCCTTCTAGTAAAGCAACCACACCAGTCTCAGCAATCCCTGTAGTTACTTCCAAACCGAGGTCATTCAATTCTCTGGCAACGATCCCTGCTGTACGGAATTCCTTGAATCCCAACTCTGGATGTTGGTGAAAATCACGGCGCAAGGTACGCGTATAATCAAAAAGGTTCAAGGCATCTGCCAGGAAATTTATATCCATGGGGTCATTCAACCTATTTCAGCCGACACAATCAACGGCGTCTCTTCTTCTTTTTACGTTTAGATGTTCTCTTTTGTGTTTTCCCACAGTCACAATTGCCCCCTTCGTGCTTATCGCATGGAGCCTGCGCTTTTTTACGCAACGCTTCTAATTCTTCATATGGTTGAATATCATCGTGGGGAAACTCGTGTTGCCCACCACTTTCCAGTTCTACTTGAACAGATTCCTTAAGTGGATAAATATCCACTACAATACCCTCACCTAATGGCGTCACGACACGTTTCTTACGTCTGGGTAGTTTCTTTCGAGCCTCCACATACAGTTCATATTCATAAACCAAACAACAGCGTAAACGACCACACATACCTGTGATTTCAGATGGAGTGAGGGAGATGCGTTGTTCCTTAGCCATCTTGATGGAAATTGGGCTGAATTCCGTCAAAAACGTGGAGCAGCAGCGACTACCTAATCCACATGCGCCCATCCCACCCAAGATCTTGGCCACATCTCGCGGGCCAATTTGGCGCAGCTCGACACGTGAACGCGGGTAAGTACGTCGCAATGCGGTTCTCAATTTATTTAGGTTTACTTTTTTTTCCGCCTCACTACTATATTGTATAGTCAAGCGCGATCCATCAAAACTGTAATCTGCTGCCACAAACTTAACCCCCTCCACACCCAGTTCAGCAGCTTTAGCTCGGCAGTTAATCACGGCTTCAAGCTCTTTTTTTTGATAAATCTGCCTAAGAACCAAATCTCGGGGCGTAGCGATGCGCTTTATAGGTTTCCAAGAACCATTATGTGAGGCTGAGAGATCCTCCAAGATCAGCGCAATTTCCCCGAGTTGACTACCGCGGCTCGTCTCAACAACAGCATAATCGCCTATTTGCAGGTCGCGAAACTTACTAGCGTCAAAATGGTAAACCTTACCCACTCTCTGAAATCGTATACCAACAATATGAGGTTGCATAACAAATCAAATACCTTTATGTGATTAATGATATTGACCAGATATATTTCGATCAATATTTTTATAATCACCCAGAAATCGAAAAGAGATTATCGATTGAGAACACAGGATCAACGAAGACTCGAAGTCTTTCAACCAACTAAATTTATCGGTACTAAGTTGCCCTGTTGAACTGCCGCCACGCTAATTTTTGCAGCAATATCTTCGGCAATCTTTTTTAAAGCTTGAGCTACGGCGGAATCTGGGTCGGTCACGATCACTGGTTCACCATTATCACCACCAACGCGAACAGACGGATCCATTGGGATGGTACCAATAAAGGGGATACCAGATTCTTGAGCTAAACGCTCGCCACCACCAGAACCAAACACGTCCATGCGGCTTCCATCTGGCAATTCCAGGTAACTCATATTTTCAACAACCCCAAATAGAGGCACTTCTAATTGGCGGAACATTTCCAGGCCACGTCGAGCATCATCGAGTGAGACTTGTTGTGGTAAGGTAACAATAATACCTCCACTCAGCGGAAGAGACTGAGCTAAGCTCAAAGCAGCATCACCAGTACCCGGAGGCAGATCAACGATCAAGTAGTCCAATTCTCCCCAGCTCACATCCGTCAAGAATTGGCGGATAGCAGAGTGTAACATGGGTCCACGCCAAATCAAAGGCTGGTCTGGCTTGACAAGGAAGCCAATTGACATCAATTTGACGTCGTAGGCTTGAGCTGGTACTAACTTGCCATCTTCCGGAGCAGGCAATTTCTCGACACCCATCATTGTGGGAATATTTGGTCCATAAATATCTGCATCCAATAATCCAACGCGAGCGCCGCTCTGGGCTAATGCTACGGCAACATTCACTGCCACTGTGCTCTTCCCCACACCACCCTTGCCCGAAGCTATGGCAACGGCGTTGCGTATAGGAAGATCAAGTAAGCCGCGTGGTCGACCATCACTAGGCACATTGGCATCCAGTTTGACCGCCACTTTAGCAACTCCAGGGAGTGCAGCAACTGCCTCCCGCGACTCGCGCTCAATTTGGGATTTTAATGGACATGCTGGTGTGGTTAGCATTACCGTAAAACTCACCTTGTCGCCATCAATTTCTATATCACGAATCATATTCAAGCTAACAAGGTCTTTATGTAATTCAGGTTCTTGCACATTACTCAACGCCCCTAGTACTACTTCCTCAGTAATCATTTGTTTGGACATACATTACCTTCCATAAGAGAACATACCATGTTCCCAGATAAATCTATAGTGAACGATCACTTCCGATATATTGTCGCATTTCTTCACGCGCCTCAGCATACAGAGCCATTAGGTCCTCGTCGCTACCCTGAAATCGCTGCACTGTCCGCTGGGCACAATTGGTACAACCGTGTAACGCACGGTACGAATCAGCTTGACAGGTGTCACAATGAGCCAGCTTAACCATGAGCAGTACAAATGCTAGATGATCCAGGGCTGTAATACTATCTTCCAGAGCACACTCTACCAGACTTTGCCAGAGCTCTCCAC
>DAOVXM010000148.1 GCA_030636125.1 Chloroflexota bacterium
AGACACTATGCTGGAAATCATCCTTTGGTCGATCTTAACAGTGGCGTTTTTTGTCCAGATGGTCGTCGCATATTTCCGCAAGCGTAACTCTGAAAAGACCGAGCCCCACTGATAATCTTCTTCGAGAATAAAAAGACACCCGAGTGTTCTTGAGCCTCGGGTGTCTTTTATTTATCATAGGATTTAAGTAATTTACGCAATGAATTTTAAAATAAATCTGGTGTCAAAACCGCAAATTACTTTTAGCAAATGCCGGATTGGCGTTTTTATATTCAACTTACTTTCCGGCATTTGCATATCACTTAGCCTCTGGTTCCACTTTGACACATTTATCGCGCCGCACCTCGTAATCGTCAAAGTCCCGTGCGACGTGAGTGTTGGGAAAAATTTTCTGCGCTTCAGCCAGCACGTCTCGCTCCCGGTAGCGCCGGGAAATATGGGTCAGGATCAGATGTTTTGCGCCTGTATCTTGTGCTAATTGAGCTGCCTGGCTTGCGGTAAGGTGAGCGAAATTGCGAGCCAACTCGGCTTCTTTCGTCAGATAGGTAGCCTCGATCACCAACGCGTCAGCGTCATGGCAGGATTCCATCAAGTTATCCGTCCGGCCTACATCGCCGACATGCACCAGGCGCGTACCGGGTCTCTCGGGACCAAGCACCTGGTCGGGGTTGATCTGGCGTCCATCGGGCAGGGTAATCACCTTGCCATTGACCAAGTCGCGTCGCCATGGACCTGGGGGGATACTTAAGTCTTCAGCTCGATCTGATAGGAACGGTCGGCGACCCTTTTCTTCGAATAAATACCCGTAACAGTCGGGACCGCGATGGTAAACCGGAAATGCGGAAACGCTGAAATTGTCGCTTTCGAAGATTACGCCGGGTTCAATCTCGCGCAGATGTATCGCCATCGGTGGACGCGCGCCGGGAAAGACTACCCCGAATATTAAATCGCGTATCCTTTCCAAAGCCCACTTTCCTCCAAGGATCTCTAATTCATCGAGAGACTCCCATCGCGAAAAGGTTGATAAGAGTCCTGCAAGCCCTAGAATATGATCTAGGTGGCCGTGTGTGATCAATATACGGTTCAGGCGTTTGAAGCCAATACCCGATTTCAAGATCTGGCGTTGAGTACCCTCCCCACAGTCGATCAAGAAACGGTGTTCATCATGCATCACAACCTGGGCTGACAACCCCCTGTGCACGGAGGGTGCCGAAGCCGATGTGCCGAGGAAAACGATTTCAAACAAGCGGCGTTCCTTTCTTGTAACTTCTAAGTAAGTAGCTCAGGAATTATCCAAAAAACAGGTATGATTTTTGTTACCTGTTAGGTTGAAGGGTTTTTATTAGTCTACAGAGAGTGAAAATCTATTGTACCTCATATCTTGGGGTCCTCAAGCGGTTGCCTTATGGGGATACCTGAGGACCGCAGGATACCAGACCATCTGTGCTATAATGGCTTTGCTGATCACAGATGGTAAGTCGTAAAATATTATGGCTCGAAAATCCACAAAAGGCTCTCAAAAAAAGGCTACCAAGCGGAAAGCACCTGCCCGGAGCAAAGCCCGCTCTAAAGACACCTCTAAGGTGAAGTCTTCGCGCCCCAAGAAATCTAAAAGTGGTAGTGCACCGGCAGATCCAAAAGCTGGATCGCGTTGGATATCTCTATCCCTCGCCGGTGGGCTATCCCTTGATCGCAGGTTAGATATTATTGGTGTTCTCTCTGCTTTATTTGGTTTGCTTACATTGCTCAGCCTGTTATCAGCCAATCGTGGAACCTTTACCGCTGGTTTAATTAACGTCATCAACATGGGTTTTGGGTGGGGTATGTACCTCTTCCCATTGGCCTTGATCGCCTTGGGTTTGTGGTTGGTTCTACGGCACTTCGAACGCATCCCTCATATTTCTTTTGAGCGCTTATTGGGGATTGGTCTTTTATTCATAATCTTGCTTACTTTTTTACATTTCCTCGCCATGCCCAGCGGGAGTGATTCAGCTTTGCCCCTTGTCGCCAATGGCCAGGGTGGTGGATATATTGGTGCTCTGGTTTTGGAGGGATTGCGAAAAACTTTGGGAGTGGGTGGAGCAATCATTGCACTCCTAGCTTGTCTCTTGATCGCCTTAGCTTTTTTATTCAACACCTCGGTGCTTGATCTCTTCGCTTGGATACCACCGCTGATCACTCGCCTCCAGGACACTTGGGATGAGTTTCGGGCACAACGCGGGCTTTTTCGACGGAGTGATAGCTTACCGGATGCCTATACTCCGATTGCTCCAGGATTGAGCCCAGAAGCAGAACTGGGGACATCTTACCAGGGAGTTGGCGTTCAAGGTCTCTCTTCACTTTCGCCAGATGTAGTAACCATGCCCCGCAGTTGGGAACTTCCAAATGTCGCCGAGATCCTTGACGCAGGAGGGGATGTTAAGTACGACGATGAGTACGACCGCCAAAGAGGGCGTGTCATTGAGGAGACGCTGGGCTCGTTCGGGGCGCCGGCGAACGTAGTGGAAATCAGTCGCGGCCCAACCATCACTCAGTTTGGTGTGGAGCCTGATTTTGTGGAGTCGCGTAGCGGGCGCATGCGTGTTCGCGTGAGTAAAATCTCTGCCTTGGCCGATGATCTTGCCCTAGCCCTCTCAGCCCGTACAATTCGTATCCAGGCCCCTGTACCAGGGAAAGGTTACGTGGGTATTGAGGTCCCTAATGATGAGATATCTCTGGTAGCTTTGCGCGGTGTGATCGAGAGTGAAGCATATAAACGGTTAAAAACATCCTTACGATTCGCATTGGGACAGGATGTGGGCGGCAACGCAGTTGCGGCTGATTTGTCTGCTATGCCCCATTTATTGATTGCTGGCGCGACCGGTTCAGGTAAATCGGTATGTGTTAATTCTTTGATCAGCTGCTTACTTCTCTTCAACACGCCCGATGAGCTGCGTATGATCATGATCGACCCCAAGCGAGTGGAATTGACTGGTTATAACGGAATCCCACACCTGCTTGCGCCGGTAGTTGTAGAGCTGGATAGGGTTGTTGGTGCATTGCAATGGGTCACCCGTGAGATGGATCAACGCTACCACAAACTCGCCCAGGCTGGCTGCCGTAATGTGAAAGAATACAATGCCAAGCTTGAGGAAAGTGGTGAGAAAAAGCTGCCACACCTGGTGGTACTCATCGATGAGTTGGCCGACCTGATGATGCTGGCTCCGGATGAGACCGAACGCACGCTTACCCGCCTGGCTCAGCTAGCGCGTGCGACTGGAATTCACCTGATCATCTCCACCCAGCGCCCCTCAGTGGATGTAGTCACTGGCATCATCAAAGCCAACTTTCCCGCGCGTATTGCCTTTGCCGTCGCCTCCGGAGTGGATAGCCGTGTCATCCTAGACCAATCTGGGGCCGAGCGGCTGTTGGGCCGTGGTGATATGCTCTTTCAGGCTCCAGACGCGGCGGCTCCTGTAAGACTGCAAGGTACGTTCGTATCTGATGATGAAACCCAGCGCCTGGTGCATTACTGGCAGGGTTTTGTTGGTGCGGTCACGCCAGCCCCAACCGCCACAGGTGGTATTGTGGATTCAGCCCCAGCGGGCATCCCCCTCAAACAGATACCCCTTTGGGAGGATATGGCTCAAGAGGAGGATGTTGACCCGCTGCTTAACGAGTCAATTGATCTGGTCCGTCGCCAGGGCAGGGCATCCATTTCTATGTTACAGCGTCGTCTGCGCATCGGTTATACGCGTGCGGCGCGCTTGGTCGAGACTATGGAAGAAAAAGGTATCGTTGGTCCCCCTGATTCCGGGACCGGAGCGCGCGAAGTCTTGGATTACGGACCTGCCGCCCCGCCAGTAGATGAATAGCGTGATTGATCTGCTTTATGCCTACTCGTTTTAATTCCCTCAACTTGCTAAAAATTCTGAAAAGCCTTCCAGATAAGGACGTGGAAATAGGTCGGTCTGATAGGAGGAGTGACTTGGACCCTGGTTTGCTTCTGTTGCGCTCCTGGCAAGCCGACCGGTTAAAAGCGACCTATGCTGACCTGGTCGCTGACCCTCAATATAGATCCGCCACGCTCTTCTTGCTGAATGATATCTATAATCCCCACGATTATGGAAGTCGTGAGGGAGACATTGAGCGTTTGCACGATTTTCTATCGAATGTCTTACCCGACTCAACGTTAAGAATCCTTGATGATGCCATTGAGCTGTATAGGTTGACAAATACCCTGGATATTAAATTACTGCGAACACTTGTGGATGATCTAGGCATGCAGGAGGACCTCGATGCAGCTTTATACGCTGAGGGGTACCGGGTTTGTGATAATTACGATGAGAGGCTTCACGAAATTGAATCGATTATCAAGCTGCTCAATGAGGTTGTAGAAGGATCACGAAACCCAGTGGCGGGGATCGCTTTACGGTTGGCACGAAAACCGGCTTATGCAGCCGGGTGGGGTGAGTTATTTGATTTTTTGGAGCGAGGTTACGCCGCGACCAAATCTTTACCAGAAACAAGTGCTTTTACTACCATAATTCAGGAGCGCGAATCCAGGATCTTAAATCAAATCTACGCGGATGATCCAGATCCCTTTACCATTTTTTAGATAGGACAAACTCCGAAAATAGGGGATGCGGGCGCAGCCCGCATCCCCTATTTTCGGTTCCGCACCCCCTCAATATTGTCGTATTAATATTTACTCATCCAGGTCAGCGTCTTTATCCCCGGTGATATAATCGCGCCGTGTTAAAGCGTTTCGTCCTGTATTCGCTGCTGGGTCTTGTGGTTGTATGTGTGGTGGGCAAACTTGTTTATTATCTGCCCCCAGTGCACAGTCGTCTGGCCTGGCGAGTGAATAACTGGAGGGTGCAAATCAAGCGTGCCCTTACCCCATCTGAACAGGTGGTCTTCCTGCCTCAGGACCAGCAGGATCAAGTACAGGCCATCGTAGCGGCAACCTTACTTGCTCTGGCCCCAACATCTACTCCCACTGCTATTCCCATGCCTACCTCCGCGCCCGGTTTACCAGGAAGCACTGCCAGCTTAGCCCCCTCTCCAACGCTCACCATAACCCCCACACCGATCCCTGAGGGGGCTGCCTTATCCGGTATCCGTTATGAGCGCCAGACCTTCAACAATTGCGGTCCGGCTAACCTCTCCATGGCGTTATCTTATTGGGATTGGGTGGGAGACCAGCGCGATACCCGCGCTTACCTGCGGCCGAACCACGCTTCGGTGGATGACAAGAATGTTTCCCCAGCCGAGATGGTTGACTTCATCGAGACCAATACGGGACTTGATGCTACAGTCAGGGTAGGCGGTGATATCGACTTGTTAAAGCGCTTTATCGCGGCTGGTTTTCCGGTGATTATCGAAAAAGGACATCATCCAGGGGACGATTGGTGGATGGGTCATTATTTGGTGCTGAACGCCTATGACGATGGGGGTCAGTCTTTTATCGCCCAAGATTCCTTGATCGGGGCAGACTTTTCCCTGCCTTATGCAGAGCTCGAACCCTGGTGGCGCAATTTTAACTACATCTACCTGGTCATCTACCCGCCCGAACGAGAATCAGAGTTGCTGGGTATTCTCGGCTCCCAGGCCGACCCGGTTCAAAATTACCAATATGCTGCCCAGAAAGCGCGTGACGAAATCCCCGGTTTGAGCGGTCGTGACCTGTACTTTGCCTGGTACAATCTGGGCACAAATTTGGTTGCCCTGGGTGACTATGCCGGGGCTGCGGGAGCTTACGACCAGGCTTTTTTGATTAACGCTGCCTTACCGGAGGTAGACCGACTCCATCGTATGTTGTGGTACCAGGATGGGCCTTACCAGGCATACTTTTATAGTGGGCGTTATGCCGATGTGATCGAGCTCGGTAACGCGACTCTGGCCTGGGTGGGCGAACCGGTCTTGGAAGAGACGTTTTATTGGATGGGTCTGGCACGTGAAGCCCAGGGTGATCTCGATAAAGCCATTTATGATCTCAATAAAGTAGTGGAAATTAACCCCAATAATACCCAGGCCTTAGAACGGCTTCAAAGCCTGGGTGTGGGGGTTCCGGGTTCTTAATGGTGTACCATGCGTAATCGCAGGATAATTATCTTCGCTGTTGCTTTCCCGCTGCTGTGTGTATTGGTTGCTTTTGCCTATTATTTGCCCCCAATTCATTCGCGTTTGTCTGGGCGGGTGAACAATTTACGCACGCAAATTAAGTATGCGCTCAACCCACCCGACGAGGCGCTTTTTGTCCCTCAAGAGCAGGTGGAGGATAACCCTCAGGTTCCAACCCTAACACCTACTCCAATACCGCCATCTCCATCCCCAACGGCTACCATCCCGGGGCCGACTCTAACTCCACAACCCACATTGACCCCCACGCTACCTCCCACTCCGCTGCCCGAGAGCATCTCTCTGGAGGGGGTAGTCTACGTGGATCAACACAACCGCTGGAATTACTGCGGTCCTGCCAACCTGACCATGGCGCTCAATTTTTGGGACTGGCCCGGCACCCGTGATAAAGTAAACGATGTGGTCAAACCCACCACAACCACTCCGAACCTGAATCTTCCCCAACCTAGGAACCTCCAAAAGAATCACATGCAGCAAGAGATACCCAATTACGTGCAGGACCATACC
>DAOVXM010000128.1 GCA_030636125.1 Chloroflexota bacterium
GATTGGCCTTTCTACACCCAGGTTGTTGAGTATGATGGCTGAGCTATTGCCGAACAGTAAATACAGACCCCACAAGATATCCAACAGCCCATCCTGGTTAGTAGATTTGAAGGCTTTGCGCTCGGTTTCTTTTAAGCTGATTTGCTGGGACATGTCTAACTCCTTATAGATGAAACACTGGCTCTATTGAGCAAGTACGCATCGTTTTACTTTGAATTGAGTAGTACTTTGAAAAACAAAGTACACTGAAATTATTATACATAATTTTCCAGGGATGTCAAGAGGCAAATTAGGTTATAATCCATTAGACTGATTTTCTGCATTATCAGAAATACTGACATGGAGGTGTTTATGGATGCCACGGTTCAAGTGCGACAACGTGGTACGCTAACTCTTCCGGCGGAATTTAGGAAAAAATACGGGATTCGACCTGGCGATACATTTCATCTAGTTGATCTAGATGGTGTCTTTGTGCTGACGCCAATGGTGCCCATGGTTCCGGAATTGGCGCGCGAAATTGAAAAAGCCCGCCTTGAAGCCGGCTTGAGTACAGAGGATTTGTTAATAGCTTTACGAGAGCAACGCGAGCGTTATTATCAAGAAAAATATGATTCCAGTGGAACGGACTAAGTCTCGGGTTTTTCTCGACGCTGACATTTTGTTCGCTGGGGCGGCATCACCTACAGAATATGGTGCGAGTCTTGTCATCTTACGCATGGCTGAAATCACCCTGATTGAAGCTGTATCTTCGCAACAGGTGATCACTGAAGTTGAGCGCAATCTATCAGCTAAGATGCCTGAAGCACTACCTGCGTTCCAAATGCTGGTTAAACGATGCTTGCTGGTTACACTTGATCCTATCTTGGATGATCTAATCCCCCATCAAGGGCTAGCTGACCCGAAGGATTTACCGATTCTAGTGGCTGTCTTAAGCCAGGGTTGTCCTCATCTGGTTACATTTAATATACACCACTACCAGCCAGGGCCTCCCCAGGTAGCCGTTCTACGTCCAGGGGAATACATTGGGCGAGTGCGGGAGCTGCTGGGGCGGCTCAAGGATAGGGGAGGATGATTTTGTGTTCTCCGCACTCCATGCGCCAGCTATGGCCTTGGCGGGCTCGCAGTTCGTCCGCCTCGACTGGACCCCAATTACCCAACTTATAGGTTGTCAGGGGTGGTGCTTCTGAGGTTTGCCAACCTTGGAGGATCGGATCAATTAAGCACCAGGCCGTTTCGATACCGTCGCTGCGTGTGAACAAGGCCGCGTCACAGTTTAGGGCGTCCAAGAGGAGAGGCTCATAAGCATCAGGGAGCGGCTCCCCAGCGAAGGATGAACGATAATGGAATTCCATATCAACGTCGCGCATCTCCTCGTCTGAATCGGGCACCTTGACCTGGAATGTGAGATGGATGCCTTCATCTGGCTGGAGGCACATGGTGAGGATATTGGGGGTGATTTTATGCTCATCAGCGAATCCGAACATGAGATGGGGAGGCCGCTTAAATTCGATAACAATCTCTGAGTTTTTGGCAGCAAGTGCTTTGCCTGAACGCAGGTAGAAGGGAACCCCTTGCCAGCGCCAATTATCGATATACAGTTTACATGCCGCATAAGTGGGGGTGTTTGAATCGGGTGCGACACCTTCCACCTGGTGATAGCCCTCATATTGAGCCCGCACCGTATCTTTCAAGGCGATTGGCCTGATGGAAGTGAGCAATTTGACCTTGTCGTTGCGCACGGCGTCTGCATCGAAGGACGCCGGTGGCTCCATAGCCACCAGGGAGAGTAATTGCAACAGGTGATTTTGGAACATGTCGCGGACAATACCGGCTTTATCAAAATAACCGGCCCGTTCTCCCACATCCACGCTTTCTGCCACTGTGATTTGTACGTTATCAACATAACGGCGGTTCCAAATGGGTTCAAAGATGGCGTTGGCGAAACGGAAGAAAAGGATGTTTTGCGAGGTCTCTTTGCCCAGGTAATGGTCGATGCGGTAGACCTGGCTTTCCTCGAAGACCTCGTGGACGGTTTGGTTCAATTCCTGAGCTGAGGCCAGGTCACGCCCAAAGGGTTTCTCGACAATCAGGTTGCGCTGGCCCTCGCATTGGTCGTGCATACCCGCCGCCCCCAAATGAGTTCCCACCAGTGCATATAAAAACGGTGCCGTAGCCAGGTAATAAAGGCGGTTGGCAGGTCCAGCCTCGATTTCATTTAAATATGCCTGCAGTCTCTCATAATCCTCAGGCTTGTTTAGGTCACCCTGGAAGTAGGACAACTGTGAGGCGAAAGTATCCCAGATACCAGCATCGTATGTGTCTTGGCTGAACTCATTAATACCATTATGCATCCTGTCACGGAAGGATGCATCCGTATAAGGGCGCCGGGCGAATCCGACGATTTGGGTGCCTTCGGGTAGGCGGTGCTTTAAATAATTGTTGTACAGAGCGGGCACCAGTTTGCGTTGGGTCAAGTCGCCTGAAGCGCCGAAGATGACAACCGTGGTGGGGTAAGAATTAGGGGGCATACCAATCTCGCTAAGTTTCTCGTTTTATCGCATGGCCACCAAATTGGTTGCGCATGGCAGAAAGCAATTTATCGCCAAAGGGGGCTTCTTCGCGTGAGCGGAAACGGCGTTGTAAAGCCAGTGTGATAACCGGGATGGAGAGGCCCAAATCGATGCCTTCCATCACGGTCCAGCGCCCTTCACCGGAGTCGGGCACATAGGCTGCGATGCCTTCCAGGGTTGGGTTCTCCCCTAGAGCCTCAGCGGTCAGGTCAAGCAGCCAGGAGCGCACCACGCTGCCATAGCGCCAGACTTCGGCGATCTGGTGCAGGTCGAGGTTGAATTCGCGCTTGGCTTCCATCAACTCAAATCCCTCGGCGTAAGCCTGCATCAGGCCATACTCGATGCCGTTATGGACCATTTTGACAAAGTGACCGGAGCCGGCTGGTCCAACATGCCCCCAACCTTGGTCTGCGCCAGGAGCGAGGGTCTCGAAGATCGGTCTTAATCGCTCGACGACTTCCCCCTCACCGCCGATCATCATGCTGTAGCCTTCGCTCAGTCCCCACACACCGCCGCTGGTGCCCACATCAACAAAATTAAGCCCCTGCTTTTCTAGCGTTTCAGCGCGGCGCTGCGAATCTTTATAGTTTGAGTTGCCGCCATCTAGAATGACATCTCCAGGGGAGAGTCGCTCAGCCAGGGCGTTAATGGTGCTTTCAGTGGGGTTCCCGGCTGGTACCATGACCCAGACTGCGCGTGGGGCGGACAACTTCGCCACGACCTCATCCAATGTGCGTGCCCCTTCTGCTCCACCAGCTTCGGCAGATTGGATGGCCTCTTCGTTCAGATCGAAGGTTACCACTCGGTGACCACCGCCTAACAAGCGCGTGGTCATGTTGGCTCCCATTTTACCTAAGCCAATCATCCCAATTTCCATGTTTGGTTGCTCCTTTTTTGTTCTATGTCTTTAAGAGATCTCGGAAAAATGGTTTGCATGGGAGCGTACTCCCTCCATACAAACCATTTTTCCGGCTCAATCTATCCTAAGCTGAACGATGTTCATCTCAACTATCAAAACGGTGACGGCCGATGTGGTTCATGAATTCGGCGCGGGTCTTCTCGTTGCTCTTGAAGGTGCCCAGTAATGCGCTGGTTACCATGCTGGCGTTGGCTTTCTTGACACCGCGCATCATGCTGCACATGTGGGCGCCCTCAACGACGACCGCCACACCTTGTGGGTGAAGCACTTCGTTAATGAATTCAGCGATTTGCTGGGTCATGCGTTCCTGTACCTGTAAGCGTCGGGCAAACATGTCGACAATACGAGGAATTTTGCTCAAGCCAATCACTTTGCCATTCGGGATGTAGGCTACATGCGCTTTGCCCAAAAAAGGCAGCATATGATGCTCACACAGGCTATAGAACTCGATGTCTTTGACAATGACCATCTCATTGTACTCCACATCGAATAAAGCGTCATTGATCATTTTAACCGGGTCTGTGTGGTAACCAGCGGTTAATTCGTCGTACATACGCGCCACACGTTCAGGCGTACGCTGCAAGCCCTGTCGCTCAGGGTCTTCACCGATATTCAATAATAGGCTGTAAACGGCCTCTTGAACGGCCTCTTTCTTTTCACCTTCGTCGTGATGGCCGTTTGGGCTGATTTGGAATAAATCTTCTAATTGAGTTGTACTTATCTTGTGCATTGTTATCTCCTTTCGCGAATAACGCGAAAAAATTTCATATCAAAGATTGGGTTGATTCCCAGAAAAAATTATATTTGTGTTCCACATCTGGTCAGACAATAAGGTTACCTATTCTCTGATGTAGTGAAAGCCTGTTTGCTTACCTGTTTTTAGCATAAGAAAAACATAAGAAATCCGGTCTTGATCATTTATTTATGATCGAGTAAATTCTCCAGCATAAGACTCTAAAACGTGACAGGCTGCACCCAATAGGGCGACCTTGGGATTCAGAATAATGTGCACCGGTATTTGAGCTAATAATCCTGAAAGACGACCTTTTTTCCGGAAGGGGGCCATAAAGATTTCGCTCTCCAAGAAAGGCGCGATGCGAGGTGGGATACCGCCTCCCAGGTAGACCCCTCCGGTTGCCCCCAGCTTGAGGGCCAGGTTGCCGGCTTCTGCTCCCAAAATTGACACAAACGTTTCGAGCGTGGCCTGGCAGAGTTTACAAGGCTTATCTGCCTTGAGGACGGCGTTGAAAATGACAGGGGTTGGGTCATCCGCGCTTGCCAATTGCTCACTTAGCCAGGCTGGTTCCTCGGCGTAGCCGCTGTCCTTTAGAAAGGCGTAGATATTGGGTATCCCTTTGCCAGAGCAAACCCGCTCGAAACTAACATGTCCAAAAGACCCTTGGAGGTAACGAAGCATTTCCACCTCCAGTGGAGTGGTAGGGGCAAAGTCGGCGTGGCCTCCTTCTGAGGCGTGCGCCCGGTACTTGTCTCCATCCCAGGTGAGATAAGCTTCGCCCAGCCCCGTACCTGGAGCGATAACAGCTAGTGGCCCTTTAGGAGCAGGACGGCCTATATTTATTGTGTGTACATCGTCAGGCTGGAGGAAAGGTACCGCATGGGCAATTGCTGACAGATCGTTCAACAGGCGCACGGATGAAATCTCTAATGCCTCCTGTAGGTTTTGTTCATCAATCACCCAGGGCAAATTAGTGATCGTTGCCTGGTTACCGACTACCGGACCTGCCACGCCAAAACTAGCCCGCTCTACTTGGAAATTGACCTGGCCTAGAAACTCACCTACAAGCTCTTCCAGGCTGAGGTATTTGGCGCTGGGAAAAGTCGCCTCCGTTAAGGGTGCGTATATCCCAGCTTGAGGTGAGTAAATGGCCAGGTTGGTCTTGGTACCACCGATATCGCCGGCAAGTAGCATATTACACCTTGGAAGATCATGCGCGGATGATTAGACGGAGTCGTCCGGCTTTCACCCGCGTTATTCTCCGAAATTAAATTCTTTATGTCAGCGTTAATTTATTCGGCTGGGGTTAGGACAACGCAGTTATCATTGCCCAATTCGTTGGGAATGTAGGCATCCGCGTGCCAATCGTTACACCATTGCTCACCGTTGACCAAGTAGCGGAAACGGTATTCCTGGCCTGGATCTAAATCCAGAGTGGTTTTATATGAGTCTTTTTTAAGACGTTTCATGGGCGTGGCTGTGGTGTTCCAATCATTGAAGTCACCAACCAGGTGGATGTTTTCGACCTGGATACCTGCAGGTAACTCGTCTGAGGGTACTTCAAAAATGACTTTGCTCACTTTACGAGATTTTAGGTATTTCCTCGATAACATGATTACACCTCCATATATTTACAGTTATGACGAGGGATATGTCTCTTACCTATACCCCAACAATTCTTCGATTGTTTTCAAAAAAGTCCCGGCTGGTGTTCCTTTAATTAGAACAACTTCTGCGCCGGCGGATTGTGCTGACCGAAGATCCTGCTCGGAGTCAACCATTACCAGACACGGCACCTGCGGACATGCTTCTTTGAGCTGCTTAAGTGAAGTAAGGCTTTCACTATAGGGCAGGTTGAAATCCAGGACAACCAATTCAAGGTGGTGTTGCTTCACAATTCCCAACGCGGTTTCGTAATCCTCTACCTGGCAGGTAGGTTTGACCTGAAAGGTGGATTCCAGTAATTTCTTCAAACTATCGCTGAGACTACCCGGGTTGGCGATGATGAGAGCTGAGCAGTATTTTGCCATGTTGCCTATCACTTGATCACCGGGCCTACACCGCCTGCGATCCGGCATGAGCTTTTTCAAAGGAAGCGAGAAATTCCTGGGATGATATTCCACTGCGTTCTAATTGTTTTTTTAGGCGAATGCGAGCATCATAGAGAAGTTTATAAAGTGCGTTGCGATTGGTGCCCATCTGCCGTGCGGTTTCTTCGATAGGCATGCCATGAACGTATGTCGCAACTAAAGCCCGGTTTTGCTTATCGGTGAGCTCTTCAGTGATTACCTTGTGCAGTTGCTCGAGCAGAATTTGTTGGGAGGCCAATTGTTCGGTATTGGCGAAATTAGTTTTTGGTAAGAAGCGCGCTACCGCCTCTTCAGCCGGGTCGTCTCCGATAATTTCGTCGAGAGAGACGTCCTTCCAGCGTCGGCGGCGGAGCTCTGTTAGCGTCACGCGTACGGCGATCTTTTTCGCCCAGGTTAAGAAATGGCTTTCCCCACGAAAAGTCTCCAGTGCAGCCAGAATGCGCAGCAAGGCGTCTTGTACAAAATCTTCCAGGTCTTCCTCTCTCAGGTTGCTGGATGTGGAAAATGTATACCGCAGACCTCTTAAAAGGAAGTGACGTAGATCTTCGAGAGCTTCTCCCTGGTTTGGACCACACAAATCAGCTAACCAGGCTTTATTATCACGAGATCTCGTGGAAGATGAAGTTATCCGTTCGTGGTGTTTGGTTTTTGCAGGACCAAGGCCTACCATTCGAGATTTGTAAAGCGTTTGAGCACTTGTGGTCATTTGAGGTCACCTTCTAAACTTTGTTTTCTACCAGTATGATAGCCGTAAAAAAGTTTTTCCACATCGGTGAAAGAACTTATTTTGTATGGTTAACTATGCATAAAAAAAAGACTACTCAGCGAGTAGTCTTCACTAGTATTCTATAGGTAAAAACACTTATTTGTGGCAGAATGTTAAGTAATTTGCGGAATGAATTTTAAAATAA